>CAZLBQ010000281.1:0-8212 GCA_964557745.1 uncultured Anaerolineales bacterium | reverse complement strand
TAGCGGTCCTCGTCGAAGACGCTGTAGTTGGGCAGGTAGGTCTTGTGGTAGACGCACACCAACTGGCCGTCGTGGCAGACGGCGGCGGCATTGAAGATGTCGTCGTGAGCGTCGACAAAGCCAATGACGGCGGTCAGGCCGTGGGTGTCAGGCAACAGCGACTCCAGGGCGTTGAGGTTGGCCTGGATGAACTCCGGCTTCATGAGCAGGTCTTCAGGCGGGTAGCCCGTCAGGGCCAGTTCGGGGAAGGCGACAAGCTGCGCGCCAACCTCCCGCGCCCGGTTCAGCCCGGCGCGGACGAGCGCCGCGTTGCCCTCGATGTCGCCGACGGTCGTGTTGATCTGGGCGAGCGCCAGGCGCAGGTTGCGCGCCCGCATCGCTCGCATCTCCAACGCATATGGAGTGTGCATCGCTCCCTCCTCTGCCTCACGGCGGTTGCCCTAATTATAACAGAAGCAGGCAGAGGGGGGAACTGACCGGCAACGTTACACGCGTTGCACTTCGATGACGTTGGGGAGCTTGCTGACTTTGTCGAGGATGCGGGAGAGTTGGGGGAGGCCACTGACTTCGAGGACGGCGGTGATGACGGCGGTGCGCTGACGCTGGTTGGTGGTGGTGTTGACCGACGTCATGTTGACTTTCTCGTTGGCGACCACGTCGGCGATGTCGCGTACAAGGCCCGGCCGGTCCATCGCCGCCACCCGAATGGCAATCGGGCTGACCTGCTGGCCGTCGGCGGGCCAGATGGCGTGGACGAGGCGCGACGGTTCCATGTGGTCCAGCTGCGGGCAGCCGGGGCGGTGCAGAGTCAGGCCTCGCCCGGCGGTGATGAAGCCAATCACCTCTTCGCCCGGCACCGGATTACAGCAGCGCGCCGCCCGCGTCATCAGGTTGCCGATGCCATCCACCGTCGCGCCGTGCTTGACCGGCGTCGGGGTCGGCGGCGCGGGGGGCAGGTGGAGCTCGTCGTCCTTGTCCTTGTCCTTCTCGCCCAGCTTGGTGGCGATCTGGGCCAGGTTGATGTCGCCCTCGCCCACGGCGGCCAGGAAGTCGTCGAGCTTGTCGTGCTTGAAGAGGCGGGCGATGGACTCGTAGCTCTCCTTGTCCAGCCCCAGCCGCTTCAGCTCCTTGTCGAGCATCTCGCGGCCCTGGCGGATGTTCTCGTCGCGCTCCTGACGGCGGAAGTAGCCACGAATCTTTTCTTTCGCCCGCGCCGAGCGCACATAACCCAGGTTGGGGTTGAGCCAGTCGCGGCTGGGGCCGCCTTGCTTGGCGGTGCGAATCTCGACCCGTTCGCCCGTCTTCAGGATATAGTCGAGGGGAACAATGCGCCCGTTGACCAGCGCGCCGCGACAGCGGTGGCCGACCTCGGTATGCACGTCGTAGGCGAAGTCGATGGGCGTCGAGCCAGCCGGCAACTCCTTGATCTCGCCTTTGGGGGTGAAGACATAGACCTGGTCGCGGAAGACGTCGGACTTAAGCGCGTCGACGTACTCCGTCGCGTTCTCCAAGTCCTTGCGCCAGTCGAGCATCTGGCGCAGCCAGGCGATCTTCTGGTCGAGCTTGGGGTCGGCCTTGCCCGCTTCCTTGTAGCGCCAGTGGGCCGCAATACCATACTCGGCCTCGTAGTGCATCTTCTGGGTGCGAATCTGGACCTCGACGGGCTTGCCGTCGGGACCGATGACGGCGGTGTGGAGCGAGCGGTACAGGTTGTCCTTGGGGCGGGCGATGTAGTCGTCGAACTCACCGGGCACCGGCGACCACAGCGAGTGGACGATGCCCAGCACGGTGTAGCAGTCGGAGACAGTCTCGTTGCCGCGCTCGTCGTACTTCGTCTCCAGCAGGACGCGCACGGCGTGCAGGTCGTAGATTTGGTCGATGGGCACGCCCTTGCGCTGCATCTTGCGGTAGATGCTGTAGATGTGCTTGGGCCGTCCGCTAATCTGGGCTTGAATGCCCTCTTCGGCCAGCCGCTGCGACAGGATACGGATGATCTCCTGCACCCACTGCTCGCGCTCACCGCGCCGTTGCTGGAGCAGGTTACGAATCTCGTAGTATTTGACCGGGTCGAGGTAGCGGAAGCACAGGTCTTCCAGCTCCCACTTGATCTGCCAGATACCGAGGCGGTTGGCGAGTGGGGCGTAGATGTCCATCGTTTCCTGGGCGATACGGCGCTGCTTGTCCGGCGGCTGCGCGCCCAGGGTGCGCATGTTGTGGAGACGGTCGGCGAGCTTGATCAGAACGACACGCACGTCCTCGGCCATGGACAGGAACATCTTGCGCAGGCTCTCGGACTGCGCGTCGATGGGGTTCTGACCCTCGAAGCGGGACAGCTTAGTGACCCCGTCCACCATGTGGGCGATGTCGGGGCCGAACTCGGTGTTCAGTTGCTCGGCGGTGATGGGCTTGGCGAGGGTCTTGGGGGAGTCTTCGATGGTATCGTGGAGGAGGCCGGCGGCAACGGTGTCGGGGTCCAAGCCGAGGCCGGCCAGGATGTCCGCCGTCTCCAGACAGTGGCTAATGTAGGGCGTACCGTCGCGGCGCATCTGCCCGGCATGCGCGTGGGTTGCCAGGTCGTAGGCGCGGCGAATGACTGCTCCATCGCGAGTCGGAAGATAGCTGTTGACTTTTTCGACCAACTCATCAATCGTGGATGTATGCGGCATATGACCCCCTGAGCCGCACAAGGCTCGCGGCCGACGCCCCTGCGCCAGCGGCACGAACCTTGATAGGATAGTATAAGCCGGAGCCGCCCCGGACGCAAGTCTTGACGCGGTGCGTTAACAACAGGTGTGAAGGCGTTCACGGTGAAGCTGTGAATTTTGTCGCAACCGCCGCAAACAGGTCCAGTTGGGCCGCATCTGGACGTGGGGTGATACGTTTAGCTAAGTGAAAGGGAACAAACACGAGTTTTCAGACGTACCGTAACCAACGTTGGACTCGTGCGTCATGAGGAATGAGAGACAGAGGGAACGAGTGATAACACAGGCTTAGCCAG
This sequence comes from uncultured Anaerolineales bacterium, assembly GCA_964557745.1. Lineage (GTDB taxonomy): Bacteria > Chloroflexota > Anaerolineae > Epilineales > JAHCIE01 > JAHCIE01. The sequence continues at coordinate 5,214 of CAZLBQ010000281.1, read as the reverse complement.
GTTAAGGGAAGCGAATCAGGGAGTATCACGATGTTCATGCGCAAGTGGGGTTTTTTACTTATCGTGGTGTTAGCGGTAAGCGTCGGGCTGTTTGGGCGCGGCGGCGAGGCGCGGGCGGCGGGTACATCAGGCGACATGCGCTATCAGGTGTTTCTGCCCCTGGTGACGCAGAACCGCCCCGCCCCCGTCGCGCAGTATACTCTCAACGGCGTCGTCTTTAGCGATGCCAACGGCAACGGCGTCTTCGACATGGGTGAGGCCGGTGTCCAGGGTGTCCCCGTCGAACTAACCGGCACGCCGCTCAACGCCGGGCCGAACCCCATCAGCGCCTCGCTGACCATCCTGACTAACGCCCAGGGTCAGTTCAGCTTCACCGTCTACGCCGACACGGCGTACACCGTCCAGACGCGCTACAACGCGTCGCGCTACGCGCCGACGACGGCCACGCGCCTGGACTTCCAGGCCCCGCCGGTCCCGGCGCCGGTCAGTGTGGGCTTGCAAGCGCGTTAAGACCCTTCTCCGACCCGAGCGACACGAGACGCCCTGCCTTGTCACCAATGCAGGGCGTCTTGTGATGAGAGCGCCGACCCAGGAGGCCACGGATGAGCCTGCCGAGTGTCTCTGACGAGGACATCGCCCTCGTCGCCCCGATTCTGCAGCAGCTGATGTGGGCCGACACCGAGAGCAAGCGCAAGGTGCAAGCCCAGGGCGTCCTCGTGCTGCCCAACACCATGTATAGCAGCGTCCCGTCGGTGGTGGAGATCGAGACCTCCTACGAGTACACGTCCGCCGAACCGCCCTACCTCAACCCCCAGCTATTCAACGCCGCGCGTTTTCAGACCACTCTGGAGACGCTGCTCCCCTTCGCGGGGGAATTCGCGCCTCCCCTGGCCGGCGACGAGGACGACGCCCAGCGTTTCTTCTGGCAGAACAGCCAGTTTAGCTACAGCGACGCCATGGCCTACTACTGCTTCGTGCGGCAGCTGCGCCCGTCGACTATCGTGGAGATCGGCAGCGGGTTCTCGACCCTGGTGGCGCTTGAAGCCGTAGCGGCGAACGGCGTGGGCGCCGTCCACTGTATCGAGCCTTATCCCCGTCCGTTCCTCAGCCAGGACCAGCGCGTCGTGTTGCATGCCCAGCCCGCTCAGGCCATCTCGCCCGCCTTCCTCAATGGCCTGCTGCGTGACGGAGATATACTGTTCATCGACTCGACGCACACCGTCAAGACGGGGAGCGACTGCCTGCATATCTATCTCCGCCTCTTGCCCGCGCTCCGCCGCGACATCACTGTCCACGTCCACGATGTCTTCTTGCCCTTTGGCCTGCCCCAGGCGTGGCTGCTGGACCACCAGATTGCCTGGACGGAGCAATACCTCCTGATGGCCTTCCTGCTCGACAACCCGAAAGCCTCGCTCGTGTACGGCAGCGCCTTCAACGCCGCGCAGCATCCCGACCTGCTGGCCGCGCTGATGGGCGAAATGTATCCGATGGGCGGCAGCAGCGTCTGGTTTCGCTACAACGGGCGCGGCTAAGCGGCGACGGGATGAGGGCAGACCTGACAGGTTTTCAAAACCTGTCAGGTCTTATTGGTGAGCCGCTGGCGCGTGCGGATGATCCAGCGCCGCACGGGTGGGATACGCACGACGAGCAGGAAGGTGAGGGTCCAGGCGTAGAGGAGGGGGTCGAAGCGGTCGGTGGCCTTCGCCTGCCAGTAGAAGTGGAGGGCGGTCAGGGCGCCCGCCGCGTAGACCAGGCGATGGAGATGAGTCCAGCCTCGACCCAGCGCCTTCTTGGCGCGTTGGGTCGAGGTCAGCGTCAGGGCGATGAGAATGAGCAGCGCCCCCAGCCCGGCCACAATGTACGGCTTGTCGAGCAGGGCGTCCTGGAGCATCAGGTTCAGGTCGAAGGCGTAGTCCAGGCCGCTGAAGTTGACGAAGTGCAGCCCCGCGAAGAGAGCAGCGTACAGGCCCAAGGCGCGGCGCACAGTCAGCGGCTTGCGCCAGCCCAGCAGGATGTACAGGGGCGTGGCCGTCAGGGACAGGACGAGCAGGATGATGGACGCCCGCCCGGTCCAGTAGTAGAGCGACTTGACCGGGTCCACGCCCAGCCCATCACTCGCATAGCGCCAGGCGAGCCAGGCCAGGAACAGCAGCGCGCCGCCGTGGACGACGACGGTCAGCCACTTCTCCTTGAGCCAGGCCGCCGGCGCGAGACGCTCGCGGGGGCGCGAGCGGGTCCGCGTCGCGGCCATCAGTAGTTCGCCTTGAGGTCCATGCCCTCGTACAGCGCGGCGACCTCTTTCTCGTAGCCGTTGAACATCAGGGTCGGGCGGCGGCCGCGCTCGCCGATGCGGCGCTCGGTGGCCTGGCTCCAGCGCGGGTGGTCGACCTTGGGGTTGACGTTGGCGTAGAAGCCGTACTCGTGGGAGTTGGCGTCGACCCAGGCCGTCATGGGCATGGCGGCTGTCAACTCGATCTGGACGATGGACTTGGCGCTCTTGAAGCCGTACTTCCAGGGGACGACGACGCGGATGGGCGCGCCGTCCTGCTTGGGTAGCGGCTTGCCATACAGGCCGGTCGCCAGGATGGTCAGGGGGTGCATGGCCTCGTCGAGGCGCAGCCCCTCGGCGTAGGGCCAGGTCAGGACGGGCATACCCTGGTTGGGCATCTCCGACGGGCGCATGACGCTGACAAAGCGTACGAACTTGGCTTCGGGCTTCGGCTCGACGAGCTTGAGCAGGCTCGCCAAGGGGAAGCCGACCCACGGGATGACCATCGACCAGGCCTCGACGCAGCGCAGGCGGTAGACGCGCTCCTCCTGGGGGAAGGTCGAGAGGATGTCATCCATGCTGAAGGTGCGCGGCTTGTTGACGAGGCCGTTGACCTCGACGGACCACGGCAGCGTCTTGAAGTTCTTGGCGATGTCGCCGATGCCTTCCTTGCCCAACGAGAACTCGTAGAAGTTGTTGTAGTTGGTGATCTGCTCGTAGGCGTTGAGGGGGTCGCCCAACTCGTCGGCCTGGACGCTGACGAAGGGGTCGGGGTGGGCCAGCGCGGCGGGCCAGGTCGGGTTGGCGCTGCCGCTGGGCGGGGGCTGGGTGGGCGCCGCGTTGGCCGCCTGTCCGCCACTGGGGGCGGGACTGAGGAGGCTGCTCGGCCCGGCGCAGGCCGCTGCGACGGCCCCGGCGGCCAGGGTCAGCGCGCCCTGGAGGAACTTGCGGCGGTTGATGTAGACGTGCTCTGGCGTGATTTCTGACCGTAGATCGTCGCTCATATATCCTTCTCCTCGCGTGCTTCCCTGTTCACGCCCAGTCTAGTACCTCTAAATTATATAAGTCTTACGAAATGCGAATAACTCACTATCCTTTTGCTGCGCTGCCGCGTCCGGACAACAAAAACGACGGGCAAGGCGACGGTCGCCCTGCCCGTCAGGATACTAAGTTCCCTCATTTAAGCGATAGCTCGCACGCTTGACGTCACATCCGTGCCCTTCTCATAGAGAAACTCCGGCGCGAACTCAGCGCCGTTCGGCCACTCCACGGTGCCGATGTCGTGGTTCACCACCACCTGACGAAAGAGGTCAATGTCACGCAGGGGGACAAACACTTCGCCGTAGAGTTCATCTTTGAGATCAACGATCTTCACCACCCCGTTATTGAAGGTGAGGCTGAGCTTGTAGCCGTCTAGATAAGACGCGTCCACAACATGCAGAAACATGAGGACCTCCTCCCTCGTGTGGCCGGTCTTAACCTTAGGCTGCTAGGTCTGGTAGGGCAGCCAGGAGGGCTTGCTCGGTGATTGCAGGCAGGTCAAGCAGCAAGAACCGATCGGCGGCGTAAGCGTAGTCTTCCCCACTCTCATCGATGACGCGGAGATAGCCATGCGCGGCTGCCTGTTCATCCGGCAAAACGCGGTAGAGCTTGCCGACCTCAAGAGACGCCGGGTAAGTGTCGTTGTTGATGCACACCGCGAAGTGATGCTCTGGAGCCTGGTTTGCCATTGTCAGTTCCTCAAAATCCATACTGGCCCTGCTCTCCAATTCTACCACAAAAACGACGGGCAAGGCGACCGTGGCCCTGCCCGTCCAGATAGAGTGACCGGTCGTCCTAGGCGGGCGGTTGGCTCGTGTCGGGGGCGTAGCGCAGCAGGACGACGCCCGAGGGGAAGGCTGTGGTCTCGAGCAGGTGGAGACGCGTGTAGAAGCCATCCGGAAACACCCGCTTCCCGCTGCCCAGTACCACGGGGTAGACGAGCAAGCTATACTCATCCACCAGATCGTGGTGCGCCAGCGTATGCACCAGCACACTACTACCATCGACGTAGATGTTCTGGCCTGGCTCCGCCTTGAGCTGGCGCACGGCCTCGACCACATCGCCGTGGATGATGGTGGAGTTGCGCCAGGCCGAGGCGGATGTCAGGGTGGTCGAGACGACGTACTTGCGCTTGCCGTTCATGACATCGCCAAAGGGGTCACCGGGGGGCAGGGGTTCAAACGCCGCCGCGTGCCCCTGCCAGGTTTTGCGCCCCAACAGAAACGCATCGCACTCGCTCATCGCCTGGAAGAAGTGGGCGCCGATGTCTTCATGCCAATATGGCATTGTCCAGCCGCCGTGTGTGAAGCCGCCCTCGATGTCTTCCTCCGCTCCCCCCGGCGCTTGCATGACGCCATCCAGCGAGACAAACTCGGAAACGATCAACTTGCGCATGGTCGTGTTCTCCTTGCTCGAGGTAAAGGGGAGCGCTCAGTGGCCTTCGTAGGCGCGCCGCAAGCCGGCAATGTCAATCTTGCTCATTTGAAGCATCGCCTGCATCGTCCGGGCCGCCTTGGCCGGGTCCGGGTCACCCAGCATTTCGCCCAGGGCCGTCGGGATAATCTGCCAAGAGACGCCGAAGCGGTCCTTGAGCCAACCGCAGGGGCCGGGTTCGCCGCCCGCGGAGAGCTTCTCCCACACCTCGTCCACCTCGGCCTGCGTCTCGCAGTTGACGAAGAGCGAGATGCCCTCGGCAAAGGAGAAGGTGGGGCCGCCATTGAGCGCCATGAACTTCTGCCCCTCCAGCTCGAACTCACAGGACATGAGTGACCCCGCCGGCCCCGGCCCGGCTTCGCCATAGCGGGTGGCGCTCACAACCCGCGAATGCTTGAACGTCGAGACATACAGATTGACCGCTTCCTCCGCCTGGTTGTCGAACGTCAAGAACGTCGTAATCTTCTGCA
>CAZLBQ010000280.1:0-8222 GCA_964557745.1 uncultured Anaerolineales bacterium | reverse complement strand
GGGCCGCCCGCGCCGCCAACGGTGGAGACGAGGGTCATACCGACAGTCTTGAGGATGGTCCCAATGTCCTTGTCAGCCACAGTGGGCAGCTTGGCCACGACGGCCGTGAAGCCGCGGTCCATGTTGACGCCGTGGTCGGCGTCACCGATGGCCGAGTCCAACTGGACCAGGTAGTCGCGGTTCTCTTTGATGATCGCCGCGTACGCGGTGAGCCAGTCGAGAACCTGCTGCTTAGCGACGGCCATGGCCCTACATGCCCCAGCGCAGACCCGGCGTCTTGACGGGCGCGTCCCACAGCTTCACGAGGTCGTCGTCAAGCCTGAGCAGGGTGATCGAGCAGCCGGCCATTTCAAGCGACGTGATGTACGGGCCGATGAGGTGGCGCGCGATAGTGATGCCGTTCTTGTTGAGGATCTCGTTGAGCTTGCGATAGATGATGTAGAGCTCGATGAGCGGCGTGCCGCCCATGCTGTTCACGAAGGCGAGAACCTGATCCCCGCTCTTGTAGGGCAGGTCCTTGATGATCGGCTCGGCCAGCATCTCGGTGATCTCGTCGGCGCTCTTGAGCTTCATGCGGGTGCGCCCCGGTTCACCGTGGATGCCAATGCCGATTTCCATCTCGTCTTCGCCCAACTCGAAGGTGGGCTTACCGGCGTGCGGAACGGTGCAGGACGTGAGCGCCATGCCCATGCTGCGCCCGTTGTCATTCACTTTGCGGCACAGGTCGGTGACCTGCTGGAGATTGCGGCCCTGCTCAGCGGCAGCGCCGCAGATCTTCTCGGCGATGACGGTGATACCGACGCCGCGCCGGCCGGCGGTGTAGAGGCTATCCTGGACGGCCACGTCGTCGTTGGTGACGACGCTCTCGACCTCGATGCCTTCCCCGCGCGCCAGGTCAGCGGCCATCTCAAAATTGAGGATGTCGCCTGTGTAGTTCTTGACGATGTGGAGGACACCCGCGCCGCCGTTGACGGTCTTGGTCGCCTCGAGCATCTGATCGGGCGTCGGTGAGGTAAAGACTGCCCCCGGGCAGGCCGCGTCGAGCATCCCAACGCCGACAAAACCGCCGTGCATCGGCTCGTGGCCGGAGCCACCACCCGACACGATGGCGACCTTCCCTTTCACAGGGGCGTCCGCGCGGTAGATGTAGTTGGGATCGTAGGCGACTTTGACCAGATCAGGGTGGGCCAGGGCAATGCCCTCCAGCTCCTCGCGTACCACATTCTCCGGGTTGTTGATCAGCTTCTTCAAGGCGACCTCCTTCTCGCGCTATTCATCATATCCCACCGCCGCGAACAACGGAGCGTCCGGGAGGCGGGTAAACCAGCCTTACCTATTCAGTTCGAATGCCTCTATTCAGACCGTGATCCCAGTCAGAAGCGCAGAGTGAGTAGGGGTAGCCCGAGCCGTTGGTTGCTCAGGCTACCCAACAAGACGCGAGCTTAGAACTTGCCGAGGGCCACGTAGAGCAAGCCCGCGAGGACGGCGCCGACGATCGGGCCGACGACGGGAATCCACGAGTAGCCCCAGTCGCTGTCGCCCTTGCCCGCGATGGGCAGGACGGCGTGCATGATGCGCGGGCCGAGGTCACGAGCGGGGTTAATGGCGTACCCCGTCGGGCCACCGAGCGAGAGACCAATCCCCCACACCAGGAAAGCGACGGGCAGGATGCCGACGGCGCCCAGGTTGATGGGGACAGCGGCGCCGGTGCCCTGCTGCATGGCCGCACCCTTGATGGTGAAGATGCCAAACAGGAGCACGAAGGTGCCGATGATCTCGCAGATGAGGTTGGTAGTGGTGTTGCGGATGGCCGGGCCGGTGGAGAACACGGCCAGCTTGAGGCCCTTGTCGGCCGTCTCAGCCCAGTGGGGCAGATAGGCGAGCCAGACCAGGGTGGCGCCGATGAACGCGCCGATGAACTGGGCGATGATGTAGAGGGGCACGTTCGCCCAGGAGAAGCTGCCGGCGACGGCCAGGCCGATGGTGACGGCCGGGTTGAGGTGAGCGCCGGAAACGCTCGCCACAGAGAAAGCGCCGACGAAGACGGCCAAGGCCCAGGCCGTGGTGATGACAATCCAGCCGGAGTTCTGGCCCTTCGTGCGGTTGAGCAGGACGTTGGCGACGACGCCATCGCCCAGGAGAATCAGCAACATCGTCCCGACAATTTCACCGACAAAAGGTGACATGAGGTCCTCCTGAAAGGGAATGATAGGCGCTTCGAGGACAGGGATCTACAGCTGCACGTCCATCTCATCTGGCGAGGGTCTGGCGTTTCGCCCAGGAAAACGGCTCGCCGATGAGCATTTAATTGTCGTGTTACGTGATAAGCGCTGCCTCCTTTCGCGTGAAATAGAAATAGCCGACGATCCGGCGAAGTTCCGGTAAGTGTCGGCTGCTGGTAGGTTATGCCTACCCTCCTTACTCTCGGGGCAGACAGCGTAGACTACGGCGGAGTAGGTCTGCCCGGTTGGGTGATGATGTAGTGCGATGATGAGGAGCGTTTCGCTCCAACGGTCATTATATCCCCCTTCACCGGGCTTGTCAAGGGGAAGCGCAAACGCGCCGCTCGCCTGGCACACTTCTTGTTACTAGAACCCACGTAGAATCCATATCGATCCAGCGCGATACGCCTCAACACGAGGTAGGAGGTTTTAGATGACTCACCACAACCGGGAGACGAGCGACGAGATGGAGCCTGACTACGCGCGGGGCGAGCGGGACCTACCCCAGGATGCTACCGCCGAGCCGGACTACGCCCGTGGTCTGCGTGAGACGGATGAGGGCCTGGACGCGGAGCCGGACTTCGCGCGCGGCGAGCGCGACCTGCCGCGCGACGACAGCGTCGAGCCGGACTTCGCGCGCGGCCAGCGCGACCTGCCGCGCGATGACGCCACCGAGGTAGAGACGCCCATCATCTAGCGGCACGTGGGACGACAGACGCAAGACGAGGGACGATGGCCCCGACAGGGCAACTATCGTCCCTCGTCTTGCATTGAGGATCGATTAAGACAAAGCCCGTTCCACCTGGACCAGATTGGTGTAGAACGTCGCGCCGCGCCCCATGTCGGTCAAAGCGTCGGAGGTGAGGCGGTTGATGCCCTTGCCGTCGGGGCTGAGCTTTGACCACCACGTGGCCTCGGCGGCGGCGACGCCTGGCTGGACCGTGTTCCCTATCCGCGCCTTGAGCCGACAATCGCCACGGTCGTTGAAGACGCGCACCCAATCGCCGTCGGTGATACCGCGCGCCTCGGCGTCGGCGCGGTTCAGCTCGATGAACGGTTCCTTCTGCTTGGCGATGAGACGGTCGACATGGGAGAAGGACGTGTTGAGGAAGAAGTGAGCGCTGGGCGTGATGAGGTGGATGGGATAGCGCGCGGCCAGGTCGGGCGCGGCTTCGGCGCTCTCGGCGAGGGGGTCATGACGGGGCAGCGGGTCCAGGCCCGCCTCGGCCATGCGCGCCGAGTGGAGTTCAGCCTTGCCGCTGGGCGTCGGGAAGCCGCCGTGGGCGAAGGGGGCCCAGGGCGTGTGGATGGACGATGGACGATGGACGATGGACGATGAAGTGCCTTCCAACGTCAGCCCTCGATCGTCTTTCGTCCATGGTCTATCGTCTGCCATCGGCAGCGCCAGTCTCGCCCACCCCGTCTCCATCAGCCCCTCGCGCGTGATGCCCGCCAGATGGGGGTGCTCGCGGCCGAGGGCTTGGTCAATCATGTCCTCGACGCTGTCGTCGAAGCACGGCTCGCTGAAGCCCATCGCCTGCGCCAGGCGGCGGAACAGCTCGACGTTGGAGACCGACGCGCCCAGCGGCGCGATGGCGGGCTGGTTGATCTGGAGGTAGTAGTTGCCATACGCCTTGTGCAGGTCCATGTGCTCCAACTGGGTCGTCGCGGGCAGAACCAGGTCGGCGTAGTCGGTCGTGTCGGTGAAGTAGGGGTCGTGGACGACGGTGAACAGGTCGTCGCGCTTCAGCCCGGCGATAACCCGCTGGGAGTTGGGCGCGCTGGCGGCCGGGTTCGCGTCGTAGACAAACAGGGCCTTGATGGGCGGACTGTCCAGCGTCAACAGGGCGTCGCCAATCTGGTTCATGTTGACCCAGCGCGGCTCAGGCGTCGGCTTGAGATCGGGGCGAGCCAGGGCCGGGAAGTCGATGGGGAACGCCCCCGACGTGCTGAGCAGCGCCCCGCCACCCACGTCACGCCACGCGCCGACGACGGCAGGCAGACAGGCGACGGCGCGGACCATCATGCCGCCGTTGGTGTGGCGCTGCAAGCCGTAGTTCAGCCGAATCACGGCGGGGCGAGTCGAGGCGTACTCCCGCGCCAGGGCCAGGATGTCCTCGACGGGCAGGCCGGTGACGGCGGCGGCGCGCTCGACGGGCCACTCGGAGGCGCGCGCGCGCAGGCCGTCGAAGCCGACGGTGTAGCGGTCGAGCCAGTCCTGGTCGTGGCAGCCGTCGCTGATGATGACGTTCATGAGGGCCAGGGCCAGGGCGGCATCGGTACCAGGGTGGATGGGGAGATGCCAGTCAGCCAGGCGGGCCGTCCGCGTCTGGCGCGGGTCGATGACGACGAGCCGCGCGCCGGTGCGGCGGGCCTGGGTGATGAAGGGCATCAGGTGGGTGTTGGAGGTGGCGGGGTTGGAGCCCCAGACGATGATGAGGCGGGCGTAGGCGAAGGCTTCGGGGTCCGTGCCCAGCGCCGCGCCGTAGGTGTACTTCCAGGCCTGGAAACCGGCTTCGGAGCAGATGGTCCGCTCCAACTGGCTCGCGCCCAGGCGGTGGAAGAAGCGGCGGTCCATGCTGCCCTCGTTGAGCAGGCCGAGCGTGCCGGAGTACGAGTACGGGACAATGGCCTCCGCGCCATGCTCGCGGACGATGGTCTGGAAGCGGGCGACAATCTCAGCGATAGCCTCGTCCCAGGTGATGTCGACGAACTCCCCACTGCCCTTGGGGCCGACGCGGCGGCGGGGCGTCAGGACGCGGCGCGGGCTGTAGACGAGGTCAAGGTAGTGCTGGCCGACCTTGCCACACAGAAAGCCCTGCGTGGTGGGATGGGTCGGGTCGCCCTCGATTTTGATAGCCCGGCCATCCTGGACGGTGACTTTCATCCCGCACGTGTCGGGGCAGTCGTGGGGGCAGACGGCGTGGACGACGCGGGGCGTGGCAAACGGGATAGTCGACATGGACCTACCTCACAATCTAGGCGGCTTCGGACGTAACCTCGTCAAGCTGCTGCTGCAACCAGAGATTGACAAGCGTACTGCACGCTTGCGGTGAAGCTTGTCTTCAATGGCCTCTGGACAGACGATGGCGTCAATGCGCAGGGTGGTGCTAACCAAGCAGAATTGTAGTGGTAAAGGACTAGGTCAGCAAGTGACTTTACGGGACTGCTATTCACCCAGGGACGAGGAGCACCTTGGCGACGTTGCCGGGCGCGTCGATGAGACGGTCGAACCACTGGCCGCCCTCGGCCAGCGGCGCTTCGACCATCCACGGCGCGAGACGCATCTCACCGCGCGCCAGGCGGCCTAGCGCGTCGGCGAAGTTGGCCGGGGAGTAGGCGAAGCAGCCGCGCAGGATGATCTCGCGGCGGATGACATCGGCGGCGGGGATAGGCCCTGTCTCCTCGTGCAGGCCGGTCAGGACGACCAGCCCGCCGGAGCGCGTGGCGACGACACACTCGGCGCGGGTGGCCGACGCCCCCACGGCATCCACGGCGACGGGAACGCCAGCCCCCCCGGTCCGCTCGCGCACGACCTTGGGAACATCGACGCGGCTGGCGTCGAGCGCCGCGCCGCCCAGGTCGGCCCCCATCGCCAGACGTTCCTGGTCCAGGTCGGTGATATAGACACGCCGCGCGCCCTGCTGCTGGAGGGCCTGGAGGGCCAGCAAGCCAATGGGACCGGCGCCGACGACCAGGGCATCCTCGCCGTCCAGTCGGCCGGCCATCTCGCCGATGCGCACCGCCACGGCGGCCGGCTCGGTGAGCGCACCCGTCTGGAGGGTCATCCCTGGTGGCAATGGCGCGACGAGATCGGCGGGCGCAGTGACGTACTCGGCATACGCGCCCGGCCGGCCCGCGCCGATAAGCGCGCGCGACGGGCAGAGCTGGTTCTGGCCGCGCCGACAGTAGTCGCACTGGCCGCACGAACTGAGCGGGTTGACGGTGACCGGCATGCCATCACGCAGAGCCGGATGGCGGGTCTGCGCGTCGGGGCCAAACGCAGCAATGGTCCCTGAGAATTCGTGGCCCATGACCAGCGGCGGGACGCGCAGGGCGCTATGGCCGAGGTAGCCGCTGAGTTCGGAACCGCAGATACCGGCATAGGCGACCTTGACCAGGACTTCGTCGGGACCAGGCGTCGGCGCCGGCTGCTCGCGCAGCGTCGTCAGGCGCGGTCCCTCCCAAACCAGTGCTTTCACATACCCCCCTTTACCTTATCGCGCTCGTCGTCCCCATGAGAGTTCTCCTAGCCTGCGGTCGTCAAGCGTTGCAACCCGAAGAGTTGGATCGGGTGGCGGGTTGCGCCCGTCGTCGCCAGGTCGGCCAGGATTTCGCCCACGACACTGGCGAACTTGAAGCCGTGGCCGGAGAAGCCGGCGGCGAGGGCGACCTGCGGCTGGGCCGGATGCGCGGTGATGACAAAGTGCTCGTCGGGCGTCAGCGTGTACAGGCACGTCTTGGCCGCCAGCAGCGGGCCCGACAGGCTCGGCAGGCGCGGGCGGAGCGTGGCCCGCAAGCGCTCGATCTCGTCGGGGTGGACGGCGCGGTCGACCGTGTCAGGCGTGCAACTGGCGTCGGTCCAGGGCAGGTTGTGGAAGGCGACCTTGACGCCGCCGCGCGGCCCATCGTGGGCGGGGAAGCCGTAGAAGCTGACGCCGTCCTCGGTCTGCCAGATGTAGATGGGGAAGTGGCCGACGGCGAAGGGCGCGACGCCACCCACCGGGTCGAACCAGGCCATGACACGCCGCTCGACACGTAGCGGCAGGCCCAGGTCGGCGAGGAGTTGCGGGGCCCAGGCCCCCGGCGCGATGACCAGGCGGCCCGCCTCGTAGACGCCCCGGTCGGTCCGAACGCGCACGCCGTCGCCGGACGGGGCGGCGTCCCAGGCCAGAACCGGCGTCTCGAAGCGCAGGTCGGCCCCGTGCTGGGCAGCCCCGTCGAGGTGGGCGCGGACGCAGTCCTCGGGGCGCAGGAAGCCGGCCCGCGCCTCGGAGAGAGCGACCAGGTTCGGGGCGGGGGTGAAGGGTGGGTAGCGGCGGCGAAGCTCGGTCGCGTCCAAGACCTCGTGGGGCAGGCCATGTTCCTGAGCGCTACGCAGGCTGCCGCTGACGACGGCGCTGTCGGGCGCGCCGATCATGAGACCGCCGGTGATGGTCAGTAAGTCGCGTCCCGTCTCGCGCGCCAGGCTCTCCCACAGCTCGTAGGCGCGCAGCAAGAGGGGGACATAGGCGGGGTCCTCGAAGTACGCCTGGCGGATGATGCGGGACTGGCCGTGGCTCGATCCCTGGTCGTGAGCCGCGGTGTAGCGCTCCAGGCCGAGGACGCGCCGGCCGCGCCGCGCCAGGTGGTAGGCCGCTGCGCTGCCCATCCCGCCGAGACCAAGAATGATCACATCGTAGGTGAGACTCATGGCAGGATTCGCTTGGGCACCTTGCACACCATCGTGTAGGCGGGGTCGTAGATGTTGCCCAGGTCGTACTGGACGCACTGGCCGAGCAGGATGCTCGCGCCGAGGACGTCGAGACCGTAGTCGGTCTGGAGCCAGCGCAGCATCTCCGTCGTGGCGTGCTGCACCGCCTGGTCGAGGGGACGGGCATTGCCGACGGTGAAGATGAAGTCGGCGTTCTCGCCGCGCGGCCAGGCGCTGCGCCGGCCTTTCAGCACGCGGACGGTGAACTGGACGTCAAAGGAGATCTCGATCCCCGTGCCGACGATCTCACCATCGCCCTGGACGGCGTGGCCGTCGCCGACGTGGAACAGCGCGCCGGGGACAAACACCGGGAAGAAGGCGGTCACGCCCGCGACAAAGCCGCGATAGTCCATGTTGCCGCCGTGCGGACCCGAGGTAGCGGTGGAGATGGCCTGGTCGCGTTCCGGCGCGACGCCGAAGCAGCCGAGCATGGGGGCCAGAGGCAGGCTCAACTGGCCCAGCTTCGTCGTGGGCTTGACCAATGTGGCTGTGCCAGCCGCCACGTCGATCCGCCACTCGCAGAGATC
>CAZLBQ010000279.1:0-8268 GCA_964557745.1 uncultured Anaerolineales bacterium | reverse complement strand
CCGTCGTCGAGTTCCGCAACCGCGAGTGGATTCAGGACGAGGTCTTTGAGCTGCTGCGGGAGTGCGACCTCGGCTTCTGCGCCGTCGACCAGCCCCAGTTCAAGACCCTCGTCCCCCCTGTCGCCTGGGTCACCGGCCCTATCAGCTACGTCCGCTTCCACGGTCGGAACTATGAAAAATGGTGGTCACATGCGGAGAGCTACGAGCGCTACAACTACCAGTATAAGGATGAAGAGTTGCAGGAGTGGGTGCCCAAGATTGCGGACATGGCTGCTCACAGTGAGAAGCTCTTCGCCTTCGCCAACAACCACTACCAGGGCCAGTCGGTGACGACGGCCCAGCAGTTGGGACTGCTACTTCAACGAGAAGGAAGGCCGTAGACGAGGCGGGACTCGCGGCGCGCCGTCGGCCTCCCAGTGAGCACGGCGTTAGCCCTGCAGGGCAGCCTCGTCACTGGACGTGGGCGGCGTGACCGCCGCTTCGGGTTCGCTTTGGAGCGTATGCGTATGTCGGTTGTAGCGACCACGCAGCTCATCAACGACGGTACCCTCCCACAGTGGCACGCCTACGAAGTACGCGGCGCGCGCCATGAGATGCGCGGAGATCGGCGCCGTCAGGTAGATAAAGACACTGACCAGTAGCGCCCGCGTGGTAATCCCCAGGTCGGCGAAGTAGACCGCTACTGCGATGAGAATGCAGGTCGAACCGAGGGCGACCGCCTTGGTCGCGGCCTGCATCCGCGTGAACAGGTCAGGTTGGCGCGCCACGCCAAGCGCCGCCAGGAACATGAACAGGCCACCAGTCATCAGCAGCAGGGCTGTGACGCCATTGGTCATGACTTGACACCTTTCTCAATGTAGCGGGCAAAGGCCACCGAGCCGAGAAACGAGATCAGGGCGACGATGGTGGCGGCGTCCAGGAGGACCGGCTGCGCCGAAGCAATGGCATACACGGCGATGAAACCGACGAGCAGCGTCGCCATTAAGTCTAGCGCGATCACCCGGTCCGGCAGGCTTGGCCCGATGACGAGGCGCAACAGGGCCAGGAACACGGCCAGGCTCAACATGCCCAGTACGAGGTTGATGACAACGGTCAGCAGCCAGGAGGCGTTCACAATCATCGTAACACCTCCAACAGGCGGCGCTCGAACCCCTGCTTGATCTCCCGACGAAACTCCTCCACATCGTCTAAGAACATCACGTGCATATACAATACGGACTTATCATCCGAGACATCCATGCTGAGTGTGCCAGGCGTCATGCCCGTCAGGTTGGCGAGCAGGGTGATCTCGATATCAGTCTTGGCGTCGAGGGGGACGGCCACGACACCAGGCCGAATCTGGCGACCCGGCGTGATGACTTCGTAGGCCACGCGCAGGTTAGCGCGGATGATCTCCCACGCAAAGAACGCCATGAAGCTGACCACGGTGCGCACCTTGCTGGGGTAGGTCGAGGGACCAAGCGCCCCCTGGACGAATAGCAAGCACACATAGCCCAGCCCAAAGCCGACCAGCAAGCTGCCTAAGGTGAATGACCCAGTCGCAGCCGCCCAGATGAATGCCAACAGCAGGTTCAACAGGAACAGACTCACGGTGTTCCTCCCAGTACAGCCTGGACATACAGCGTGGGGTTGGTGAGCTGCATAGCCGTTTGCATGGCTAGCCTGACGAACACCTCAGCGGTCAGGCCCATCACCAGCGTGATCAGGGCCAGGGCCAGGAGGGGCCCAAGCATCAAGCCCATCTCACGCCGCTTAGGCAAGGGTAACGCCTTCGTCTCGCCGGACCAGGGCTTCCAGAAGGCCTCACTCCAGATACGGCTCACACATAGGAGGGTCAGCAGGCTGACAACGAGGGCCGTGGCCGCGATGGTATACTGTCCGACGGCCAGCCCGGCCTGGATGAGCGCGAGCTTCGCCACGAAGCCGGAGAAGGGCGGCAGGCCGGCCAGCGACAACGCCGGGAAGAGGAACGCGACGGCCAGCCACGGGTGCGAAGGGTACAACCCTCCGACGTGGGACAGTTCCTCACTGCCACGCAGACGTCGAATGACGCCACTCACCAGGAACAGGCCGGTCTTAACGACGCTATCGTGCATGATATAGAACACCGACCCGGCCAGCGCCAGCGGGGTGAATAGACCCAGGCCCATCACCATGAACCCGATCGTGCTGATCACCAGGAAGGACAGAATCCGCCGCACCTCGCGCTGTGACACCGCGCCTAACACGCCGGTCACCATCGTCAGCCCGGCGAGAACCAGGAGCAGACGATGGGTGTACGCCACCTCCTGCGTGAAGAGGAGGGTAAACACGCGAATGAGCGCGTAGACGCCGACTTTGGTCAGCAGACCGGCAAAGATGGCCGACACCGCGACGGGCGGGGTATGATACGAGGCCGGGAGCCAGAAGAACAGGGGAAACAGCGCCGCTTTGATGCCAAAGGCCAGCAAGAAGAGAATGGCCAGAGTCGTGACCATGCCCGGGAACTCGACCCGGCCCAGCTTGCCGACCAGGTCGGCCATGTTGAGCGTCCCCGTCGCGCCGTAGAGAATGCCCACCGCAATCAGGAAGATGAAAGACGAGAGGAGATTGAGGGCGACGTATTTGAGGCCACCCTCCATCTGGCGCCGCTCCCCGCCCAGCACGAGCAGCACGAACGAGGAGATGAGCATAATTTCAAACCAGACATACAGGTTGAAGATGTCGCCGGTCAAGAACGCGCCGCACACGCCCATCAACAGGATGTTGAGCAGCGGGAAGTAGCCGAACGCCTGGCGGCGCAGGTCAATGGTCCCCAGCGAGTAGACGCTGACCGCGACACCCGAGACGCCGGCCACGACAACCATCACGGCGCTGAACAGGTCGGCGACCATCGTAATGCCAAAGGGCGCCGGCCAGTTGCCGATGTTCGCCACCTGGATGCCCTGGCGCGCCACGACATCCAGCAGCAGGACACCGGCGGCCAGCAAACCTACCGCGCCGCTCACACCGAGCCAGCGCTGGAGTTGAACGCGCCGCCACGCCAGAATGGACACGGCTGCCGTCGTCATGGGAATGAGGAGGGGCAGGACGAGTAAGAGCTTCATGTGTCTGTTGAATTCATCTGGTCAAAATCATCGGTGCCCAGGGTCTGATACGTTCGGTGGACCAGGACCACGGTGAAGGCCAGCACCCCGAAGCTAATCACAATGGCCGTTAGAATGAGCGCCTGGGGGATGGGGTCGGCGTGGGGCGGAACGGGGGCGGTCAGGCCGAGGGGAACGATGGGGGGCCGCGCCCGGACCATGCCCGCCACCGAGAAGATGAGCAGGTTGCCGGCGTGGCTGAGCAGCGACAGGCCGATAATCGCTTTGACGATGCTCCGCCGCAGCAACATGTAGATCGCGGCCGCGAATAGCCCGCCAATGACCACCGCCAGCAGGGGTTCCACGCTATTCCTCCTCCAGGTTCAAGAGAATCGTCAGCGTCACCCCCACGACGACGAGATACACCCCGATGTCAAACAGGAGCGGCGTGCCCAGCTTCATCTCGCCCAGACCGCCTAGCCGCAGCTCCACCCAGCGCGCAGTCAGCAAGGGCAGACCCAGCATGAGCGGCAGCGCCGCACTCGCGATGGCCAGGAGCAGCCCACTGCCGATGAAAACGTGTGGGTCGAAGCGGAGGAGTCGGCGGGTCGCCGCCGCGTCGCGGGCGATGGAGTACAGAGCGAACGCGGCCGCGGCCACGAGACCGCCGGAGAAGCCACCGCCTGGCTCGTTATGCCCGCGCCAGACGAGCAACAGCGAGAACAGCAGCAGGACCGGCAGCATCAGCCGCGTACCCGTCCGCAAGATTAACGAAGCCACCGCCGCCTCCCTCCCATCACTCGTCACGGCCCGGGCGCAGCCGGAGGAGAGCATACACCCCCGCCGCGGCCAGCGTCAGGACCGTTATTTCCCCCAGCGTATCGAAAGCGCGAAAGTCCACCAGGAGGACATTCACAATGTTTCGCCCGTAGGCCAGCGGCAGGCTCTGCTCAGCATAGTAGCGGGCGACGCTCTGGTTGGTGGGGATGTTCATCACCATGAGCACCATAAGCGTCATCAACACGCCGGCCGTCAGGGCTATTACCATGTCGCGCGCCCGCGCGGCTTGGCTGCTGAGAGCGCCAAACGGGGGTAGGTGGTACACCACCAGGACGAGCAGCACCACCGTCAGCGTTTCGATGAGCACCTGCGTCATCGCCAGGTCGGGCGCGCCGAAGAGCACGTAGATAAGCGTGACGCTATAGCCCACGACACCCAGGGCGATGATGGCCGTCAGGCGCGAGGACGTCCTCACCGCCGTGAGGGTCGCCAGCAAGATGAGGACGGCCAGGGCGACCTCGTAGAAGCGCAGGTCATTCCAGGTGAGCCGCAGCCGCGTGGGGAGTTGGGTGTGAGCGATGAGCGTGTACCCGACTAGCGCCACTAGCGTACCCAGAATCGTCAGGACGTAGTAGCGCAACTGGCCGTTCTGGAGCACGCGGGTCTGGAGGACGGCGAGACGCTGCAGGCCCACGAGCGCCAGGTCGTACCAGCGCTGTGGACCCCGCGCCAGCACCGGGTCGAAGCGTAACGCCGTGGCCCGGAGATTGGCCCAGCCTCGATAAGCCAACCACCCCACGAGCAGGGACAACCCGCTCAGCGCCAGGGCCACATTGACCCCGTGCCACAGCGCTAGATGGACGGTCTCCACCCGGCCCAGGATGGCCGATACCGCCGCGCTGATGGTCCATCCACCGATTAGGTCCGGGGCGAGACCCAGGAGCAGGGCCAGGATGGCGAGCACCGCCGGGCCAAGTAACAGGCCGACGCCGGCTTCGTGGGCTGGCTTGGGGGTGGGCCTG
This sequence comes from uncultured Anaerolineales bacterium, assembly GCA_964557745.1. GTDB lineage: Bacteria > Chloroflexota > Anaerolineae > Epilineales > JAHCIE01 > JAHCIE01. The sequence continues at coordinate 3,401 of CAZLBQ010000279.1, read as the reverse complement.
GCCTCGCCAAAGAACGGACGAACCCCGACAATGCCCGCCACGGTGACGAAGAATGCCCCTCCCAGGACCGCGAACGGTGTCAGGGCCAGTGACGCAGGCTCTCGGAGCGTGGCCTCCAGCAGCATCTCCTTGCCGATGAAGCTCAAGGTGGGCGGTAGACCGGCCAGCGAGACGGCAGCGAGGGCCGTAATGCCAGCCGTGAGGGGCATCGCCTTTCGGAGACCGCGCAGCCGCTCCACGTCGCGCGTGCCGGTCTCATGGTCGATGACGCCGGCGGCCATGAAGAGCGCGCCTTTGTACAGCGCGTGGGCCAGGAGGAATGTCATGGCCGCCTGGACGGCATACGTCGTCCCCAACCCCAACAACATCACTAGCGCACCGAGCGCGCTGACCGTCGAGTAGGCCAGGGTACGCTTGAGGTCGGTCTGGGTGATCGCTAGGAAGCCGCCGACCAGCATGGTCACTAGCCCCACCGTCGTCACGCTCGTTCGCCAGGCCTCGTGGCCGCCGAGGATGGGGCTGAGCCGGGCGAGCAGGTAGACACCCGCTTTCACCATCGTCGCGGAGTGCAAGTAGGCGCTCACCGGTGTGGGCGCTTCCATCGCGCCGGGCAGCCAGAAGTGAAAGGGAAACTGGGCGGACTTGGTGAAGGCGCCCAGCAGCATCAGACCGAGGATGGCCGGGTAGAGCGGGTGGTCCTGGATGACGGCCCCGCGCGTGAGCAGGTCGGACAGCTCGAAGCTGCCGCCGACCTGACCCAGGAGGACGATGCCGGCCAGCATCGCCAGGCCGCCGCCGGTCGTGACCAGGAGCGCCTGGAGCGCCGCCGCGCGGGCCGTCGGGCTATCGTGGGTGAAGCCGATCAACAGGTACGAGCTGATGCTCGTCAACTCCCAGAACACGTAGAGCGCGATGAGATTGTCGGCGGCGACCAGGCCCAGCATGGAGGCCATGAAGATGAGGATGAGGGGGTAGAAGCGTCCGAGATCGCGGGTGGGGAGATAGGCGCCGGCGTAGACCATGACAAGGGCGCCGATGCCCGTGATGAGCAGGGCAAAGAGCAGGCTCAGCCCGTCCACGTAGAAGGACAGGCGCAAGCCCAGGCTGGGCAGCCAGTCGTAGACAACACGCACGACCTCGCCCCGTCTCACCATATCGAGGAGACCGGCGAAGTAGGCGGTCAGACCGAGGGGCAGCAGGGCGATCAACCAGCCGGTGGCTCCGCGCCCAACCCGTTGCACCCAGGGCGCCGCCAACGAGAGGGCAAAGCCCGACAGAACCGCGGCGAGCATAGACTCTACCTACCCCTGGAACGTACTTGCGCCTGAGCGTTGGCTAACCGAGCATCCATCTATCCCCCTCTCGGAAGTGCCGGGTGGGTCGCGGGGACCAGATAGATGAATACTCTCTCAGCCGTATCAAGCACCTGAGGAGTATAGTGCAGGGTCAGCTGAATGCGTTGCCATTGCACTGCTAACAGCACGGCCCATGATCCCAGCGGATAAGCGTTTCGGTCCCTCGATTGTCCGATCACCAACCTGCTTGCTGACAAGCAATTCCCTAGCAGGGAGTATGCCATCGAGCGGGCGACCTCAACAGGCACGGCCTGTAATAGGCCAAGTTGGCATGGATTGTGCTGGATCTGTCAAGTCATGCTCACAGTAGGCGGAGTCCTGGCGATTGTGCAGTCGAAGGCGAACCAGATACGGTCTGACATGCGGCCGCGCGTTAAATCGTGGAAGAGGGCCACCGTGCAAGCCCTATACGGATGTATCCTGGCTTTCATGTATTTTGGCACGGTCATCCTGGTGAGGACACTCGTGTCGTCGATCTTCGCGCCCATACTGGGTGCGAACTTGACAACAATCCTGTCCCTGTCGTCTAGTCTCGTCGCCGTACTCTATGTGGATGAGTGGACGGAGGACTGGAACACCAGAATCACCGCTAGACGGACCCAGCCCAGCGATCAGGTGTTCGAGCGACTGGTGCTAGCTCAAATCCTTGTTGCTGCCCGTGAATACTTCTCAGGCGACGAGGCGCAGGCCAGAGTCGGGCAGCGAGTCAGGCTAAGCGTAAGGAAAGGCTCAATCCCGGTGGGAACAAGGGGTGTTGTCGTTGCGGCTGAACCTCATCTCAAGGCGCATCACTGGTTAGTTGTGGTCGAATGGGATGTACCTGCTCAGGTACGTTCCTCAATGAGCGGACTTCAGGACCGGTTCAGCGCCGACGAGTACCGGCGTGAGCTTGAGAATGTATGAGATGTAGTTCACCTATCCGCCGGTTCGGATTGGCCACGCATTCCCCGTTGGTCAGTGTGATCGTCCTCTACTCTCTTCATCTGACTGTGAATCAGGGCAGCATAATGTCCGTTGCGTGCCAGAAGCCCCTCGTGGCAGCCTCGCTCTACAATCCTTCCCTCATCGAGAACTAAGATCAGGTCTGCGTTACGAATGGTGCTCAATCGATGAGCGACAACAATCCGGGTACAGGCGAGCCGGCTTAAGTTGTGGTCGACCAGGGCTTCGGTTGCCATGTCGAGATGGCTTGTCGCCTCGTCCAGGAGGAGAATGACGGGGCGGCGCGCCAACGCGCGCGCGAGCGCGGCCGGCGTCCAGCGGTAGCCGAGCTTGGCCTGTTCGCGGGAGCACACGACGAATTGCAGCCCCCCGCCTTGCTCGCGCACCCGTTCGAGATCACGGATGGTCCGGACAATCGCCACGCGGGCGCCTGGCACGGTCTGCAGGATTTCGCGCCGCCACTTCTTGACGAGGTGCGGCGGGCACAGGACGAGCACCCGCCGACAGCCAGCGAGATAGGCCGCGGCGACCCCGACGTACGATTTCCCTGTACCCATCTCGCCGACGATGCTGGCGCTGGAATACTTCTGGAGGGCAAGAGCTGTGGCGCGGATGGCATCGGCCTGGGCGCCAAGAGGGCGACGTAAGAGGCGTCTCAGGTCGAACCCACATGCCTGGCGCGTCTCAGCGTCGTACAGCGGTGGATAGGCGCGGACAACGGCTTGCGCCAGCGCGTCCCGGTAAGTATCGAGGAACGCTGCGAGGTTCACGGGGCTTACGCTGTCTGGGAATTGGGTGTCGCGCTGCCCTGCTCAATCGCTTCGAGGGCGCCGGTCGTGAGATCGAGCGTCATGACCGTCGTACGGAGGACCTCGCGCTCGACCTGGGTATCCTTGTCATCCGTCTCGATGGGGATCATCACCTTGTGCGTCCGTCCCTTGACCAGGATGCGCTGGCTCTCATGGTGAAGGACGACGTTGTTGAGCAGGCCGGCCGCGATCAAGAGGGCCAGGTGGCCCCGACGCAGCGGCATGAGGGGGCGCACGAGCCGACTTGCCTGGCTTCACCACGTCCGTCTCCGTGGCGTGCCAGACGCAGGCGCAG
>CAZLBQ010000278.1:0-8291 GCA_964557745.1 uncultured Anaerolineales bacterium | reverse complement strand
CGGCCAGCGCATGGGCAGGCGGGGGATCGACTCGTACAGACGGCCCGCGGTCATGAAGATGTAGTCGACCTGATCCATCTTGTCGACGAGCTTGTCGAGCTTGGCAGGCTCGTCCTCGTCGTGGTTGGTCATCTCCACGCCCTGGTAGATGCCAAAGCCGTCACGCCCATCGAGGCGCAGCGGGATGCCATCGTCCCAGTGCTCGTTGGCCAGGGTCGCGTTGCGGGTGGCGATGGGCGCGCCCCGCACCGCCCGCGTGACGAGGAAGTAGTCCTGCCCGCTCTGGAGCGGCGCGCCCGCGCCCTGGTCCAGCCGCGCCGCGACCGACATGCCACGTGGCCCCGCCTGTTCGAGGTTGGCCGTCACCTGCCCCCGCGCCAGCGGCTGCTGGCCGCCTGGGTCGCGGGCGACAATGACATCGATGACCTCTGCGTCGGCGTCGCGGCGCGGGTCGGTCAGGAAGTTGAGGGTAACGCTGCTCAATGTCCCATCGGCGGGCGCGCGGAAGGGCGTCGCGTTCTGCTGGTTGTCCGCCGCCCAGGTAAACTTGTTGGGCAGCGGGGCCTGAACCTGACGTGGCCCACCCGCCGTGTCGAGTTGGACCGTCGCCGCCGTCGGCACGTTCTCGTAGATCCAGCGCGAGGCAGCGACGCGTGTCACCGGCTCGGTGTAGATGTTGGTGAAGGCCAGGGCATACAGGAACGTCCCGCCGACCACCACCAGGCCGAGCGCCGCTGCCAGCAGCTTGCGCGGCGTCAGCGCGCTGGTCAAACCCCGCGCCTCGTCCCGCGTCCTGGCCCAGTCCCACGCCACCACCAGCAGCCACGCCCCCATCAAGGCCATGATGGGGTACATCTGGAGGAAGTAGCGGATGGACTTGACCCACTGCGTGCCGTGGAAGAAGAAGGTAATGCCGATCCAGGCGACGGGCAGGATGTGGGCGCGCAGGCGCGGGCTGTCCAGCACTCGGCTCAACAGGCCCTCGCCGCGGTGCGGCCAGGCCGCCGCCAGCAATTGCCACAGCGCGATGCCCCAGCCGATCCAGGCGGCCAGGCCAAGCGGGATACCCAGGCCGAACCAGACCATGTTGTACCACGGGAACACCAACGGCGCGCGGTCTGTCCACTGGTGCCCGAACGGCACGTCCACGTCGCCGCGGTTCATGCGCTGGGCGTTGGCCATGTCGGCCTGCCACTGGGGGTTGAACTTGAGCCAACTCATCGGGCTGGCGGTCGGGGCCTGGAAGGCATAGGGCATGATGAGGCGGAACGTCACCAGCGCGACGAGGATGACCAGCACGCCGCCCAGCCAGACCGAGTCGAAGCTCGCGCGGGGGGCGACGGCGGGCGAAGCGTCGTCAGCGTCCGCGGACGCGAGGGAGTGGCTCCGCGACCGCCACGCGTCGAGCAGCCGCACGCCGATGGCAATGGCGATCAGGCCGACCAGGGTCAGCAGGTTGATACGGCTGCCAATGGCCGCGCCAAACGCCAGGCCCAGCCCGACATAGTCCCACCAGCGCGCCCCTTGTAGGACGCGCACGCAGAACAGGAAGGTCAGGATGGCGAAGAAGTTGGCGAAGGTGTCGGCCGTGTAGTAGTGCGCCTGCTGGATGTTGAGGACGGAGAACGCGCCGAGCGCCACCGCCAGGACGGCGACCCGCGTGTCGTACAGGCGGCGGGCGATGAAGTACAGCAGCCCCAGCGTCAACAGGTCGAAGATGCTGGACAGGAGGCGGCCCAGCAGCACCAGCTCACTCAGACCGAGCAAGGGGTTCTTGACGCCGAGGAGGCTCTGCAGCCAGCCCCAATCCTTGCCGACCTCGGCGACGCCGCGCACCGTGAATAACGGCAGCGTGCCGTAGACGAACGACCCGAAGCCCTTGTTGTACGGGTTCAGGGAAGATTTCGCGGTATCGAAGTACTCGCCAAGCGACTTGGGTACCTGGACGGCTCCGGTCACCATGGCGATAAAGCGCTCGTCGGGGTGGAGCAACTGGTTCTCGTCCCAGTTGCGCCCGACCATGCGGAAGTAGACGGCGAGCAGGAAGATGCCGCCGAGAATGAGGGCCAACGCCACCCCACGGGCGAGCGAGGCGCGGTTGACGCGCGCCTGGCCCGGCGCCGCCTGAACCTCAGGCAGCACAACTGGCGTCGATCCTTCAATCGTCTGATCCACGTCGCCTCCTCAGCCTATCGCCCGAAAACAGTGCTACCCTAGTCTAACGCTTGAAGCTCGACTTTCATTCATCCATTGCTGGGCGCACAGCCACACATAACCCAGGAATTCTACCCATCCCCGCCAGGCGCGCCAAATGTTAAGCCAATCTTAAGGCTTAGGGCGCCGGTCGATACACTTTCCCCCGCCGCGCCAGGCGCTCGGCGGCCAAACGGGCCACCGTCCCGCCCGCGCGCCAGATCTCCTGCTCCGAAATCTTCGACAGGCCGCGCCGGCGGTCCTCGAATAGGATGGGCGTCTCGGCGACGCGAAAGCCGTGCTGCGTCACCCGATACAGCATCTCGATGAGGAACGAGTAGCCATTGGAGCGGATGGCGTCCAGGTCCAGGCTCGCCAGCACCTCCCGCCGATAGCAGCGGAAGCCCGCCGTGCAGTCGTGGACGTGGAAGCCGAGCGCTGCGCGGGCCGTCATGTTGGCCGCCCAACTCAGCAGTTGGCGGTCGACGCCCCAGTTGAGCGTCCCCCCGCCGGGCACGTAGCGCGAGCCGATGCCCAGGTCAGCCTGGCGGGTGAGAGCGATGACGCCCGGCACGTAGCGCGGGTGGTGGGAGAAGTCGGCGTCCATCGTCAAGACGCGGTCGGCGCCCTGGGCCAGCGCGGCGCGGAAGCCCTCGACGTAGGCTGTCCCCAGGCCGAGCTTGGCCGGACGGTGGCGCACACTGACGCGTGGCTCCTGGCGGGCCAGGGCGTCGGCGATACGCCCCGTCCCGTCCGGCGAGTTGTCGTCGACCACAATCACGTGGAGCGCAGCGGGGAGGGCCAGGAGGTCGCGGACCAGGAGCGCGAGGTTGTCGGCTTCATTGTAGGTCGGGAGGACAACGGCGACGTTCAAGTTGCCACCACAGGGTCACGAGGTTGGGGCGGCCGACGCCAGGCCAAGTACAGGCACAGCGCGAGGCCGAGCAGCATCAGGCCCAGGCCGAGCGGCACATCCCACGGTCGGTAGCGGAACTCGACCGTGTGCGGCCCGGCGGGCAAGTCGACGCTCAACCACTGACTGTCCTTGACTGCCACGGGCTGTCCATCGACCCGTGCCCGCCATCCAGACCAGTTGTTCTCTTTGACAGTCAGCAGCCCGTCGTTGGGCGCCTCGCAGCGCACGTCGATGTTCCCACCGAGAGCCTGGGCCGTGCAGACGCTGCGCGCCCCGCCTGCCCCTGTCACCGCCGCGTACTCGCGGTTGGGAGCCTGGTACAAGGTGTAGCGATTGAGCAGCTTGCCCTGCACCGTCATGCCCTGTGGGACGCCCTCGGCCCGCGCTTCGAGCACAGGCAGCGGGTACTCGCGCCCCTTGAACCACCACGTCACATAGTCCTTGCGTGCGACTTTGAGACCACGCAGCAGCGCTGGGGTCGTATACCAGTTCCATTCTGGCGGATTGATCCACTGTGTATCATTCGTCTTGAGGGCGTCCAGCACAGGCTTGATGTCAGCATTCAGTAGCTCGGAGGCGATCCAATTGGTCCCAAACGCGTACGCCTGCCAGATGGCGAAGGCCAGGGGGACGAGGATAATCCACTGGAAACCCAACTGGACACCTCGGTTACGGGCCGGGTCAGGTGAAGTGCTTACGCTCATGCCAAAGCGCGGCCACGCTAGATGCAGGATACTATCCACCCCCAACGCTGACAGACCAAGGATCGCCGGCACAGCTAGCCCCGCCATGATGGAGACATAGCGCGCGCCCGTAATAAAGTTGTCGAACGCATCGAAGGGAATGAGACGGGCCAGTAGCAATTGAGGCCCCCCGTTGGCGCACCACAGGGCCAGCATCGCGAACAGAACAAGGAAGTTGGCGACGCGTCGGTGGGCTCCCGGGGCAGCCTTGTGCCAGCCCCAGGCCGCCAGGAGCACCGGAATCCAACCGATGAAGTTGACGTAGTGCGACGGGTAGCCCAGCTTGTAGAGGGCATCGTTGATGTAGAACTTGGTATCGTTGATAACCAGGTTCAACGGCACGAAGGCCAGCGGTTGGCCCGCCGCCAGGGCCAGGTCGTGGTCTTTGGCGAATTCGGGCAAGATATGCAGGAAAGGCACGAGGAAGGGGGCCGCCAGCAGCAAGGCTAACGCGAGCGCCACGCCAAAGCGGCGCACCAGCAGCCATGTCCTACTCCCCTCGCGCGGCAGCAGCAGCAACGCCGCCGGCATCGAGAGCGCAAACGCCAGTTGGAGATAGCCCATCCCGGCTACACCGGCCAGCGCCAGGCAGATACCGAGGACGACCGTCCGCCGCCACGTCGGATTGAGACTGAACGCGACCAACGCGGCTAACGCCAGGCTGCACGCCGCCGTCGCCATGACGTGGCCTACCATGCCCAACTGCATGCGCCCCGCGAGATGGCCGCCCACGATCGCTAGCCCGGCGCTCCACAGCCGCGCGACCAGCCCCAGCCCCAGTTCCCGCGCCAGCCACCACTGGGCCAGGCCCGCCATCAGGAAGCTCCCGGTCAGCGCCAGCTTACTACCGTTGATGACACCCCAACCGAGGGTCGCTAGAATAACCAGCGGATGCAGATGGCTGCCGTTGGCGTCGACGAAAGCCGGATAGCCGCCGCCGATGCCCCCATACCACTCCATGCAGGCTCCGCACTGAGGCAGCAACGTCCAGACACTGTGAATCTGAATCGCCGGGCCGAACTCGTTACCGGAGGGTATGACACTGGGGTCCATATTGAGCCAGGGCCGCGTGACGAACCAGGCGAAAACCAGAATGAGCGTCCATTCGACGACCATCCCCCAGCGGGCCCAAGTTCCCACACCGACCCGCCGTGTCGATACAGACTGAGTTGCCTCCGCAGGCAATTCGAGCGTTCCGACAACGTCGTTCATGCTTCCATCCCCTCCGCAACAGCTTCAATAACCATAACTCGTTCGCGTCAAGTACCGCCCGGATTCAGGCTCGCCCGAGCGTGCGCCGCGCCCAGTAGTGAAAAATGTCGCGCACAGTGCGCGTGATCTGGCGGCGGTTGGCGCCGGTTGGGCGGCCGCCCTCGCGCGGGACGTACTCGATATCGACCTCGACTAGCTTGCCCCCCATATCGCGTGCCTTGATGAGCGTCTCGGCGTGGAAGAAGGCGCTGCCCGTGTACTCGATGGCCATCGCCTTGAGCAGCCGCGTGCGGTACAGGCTGATGTAGTTAAACTGCTTCTGCGGCATGCGGAACAAGACCTGGATCAGGCCAATATTCACCACCGAGACGAGCTTGCGGAACAGGTTGTAGTCGCTGCGGCTCGACCGCCGCCCGACGACCACATCCGCCACCGACGCCGCGTCCAGGAACTTGTGCAGCTCGTCCAGGTCCAGCGCCAGGTCGGCCGGGATGAGGATGAGGTACTCGCCTCGGGCGGCCTTGACCGCCGAGACGAACCCCTGGCCGATGCCCTGGTTGACCGCGTGATGCACGACGCGCACGCGCGGCTCGGCGCGGGCCAGGTCCTCGGCGATCTGGCCCGTGGCGTCGCGGCTGCAATCGTTGACGATGACAATCTCAAACGACGGCTGGAGCTCGTCCAGTTTGGCGACGAGACGCGGCACGTTGCGCGGCAGGTTGTCGGCCTCGTTGTAGGCGGGCATCGCCACCGTCAGGTAGGGAGTCATCGGGCGCGACTACGGGCCTGCCACCCGGAAGACGACCGGCTCGGACTTCGCGCCCAGCGTCCCGTCCCAGTTTACCAGCCGATCACCGTCGAACACCGTGACCTGCCAGCGGTAGCGCCCCGGCCCAAGCGGCGTCGGGACGGTGTAGCCAGCGCGGTCGCTGGTCACACGCCCGCTGTCGTGCGCCACCTCCCAATCGCGCATTGTCTCCGGGTTGAAGCCCGACTGACGCGACAGGACCACGGCATCGACGAGCATCTGCCACGGATCCTTACTGACGTCGAAGCGGCGCGTGATAGTGAACTCTGTGGAGCCGGCCGCGAAGTCGAACTTGCCCAGTGACTGCCAGCGCCACCTGTTGTACCAGGCGTCGTCCGGCCCGCCAATCTCGATGGACTGGTCGAGGAACTGGAGGAAGACCGGGCTATTGTCCGGACGCCGTCGGAACGTCCGCGCCCAGACCTCGTACGTCCCGGCCTGGGGCACAGCGATGGCCTTCTTGATGCCATTCTGATCGGAGCGCGTCATATCCGTCAGGTAGCCCCGCCCACCAAAGCCGGGCGCGAGAATCGCCTGGGCGTCCCAGCCCCCGCCCAGCGGGAAGTCTTCGGCCTCGGTCCACACGACCTGGTCGTTCTGCTTCTCGACGCGGACGTCGAAGCTTGTCTGCTGGCCCTTGGACTGCGTCCAGGCCAATTGGACCCCGTTCCCCGACGGCAGGCTCTGGTCGCCGGCTGGGTTGGTCGGCGTGACCTTGATGTTGGTGTAGCACGGCGAGGCCGCCACGCCCTCGGCGCTGACGGTGTACACGTCGAAGAAGCGCCCGGTCTGGACGGTATGTTGCGGGAAGCAGCGCGCGAACGCCTCGACGGCCTTCTGGCGGTCCTCCGGCGGGTTGATGGTCTTGTCATACAAGACCGCGACGCCCTGCGGGTTGGGGTTCGCCAGGACGGCGGGCAGCAGGTCGGGATAGGGCAGCGAGCGGTAGGCGCGCTCCTCGGTCCCGGCCGGCACCCAGTCCCGCGCGACGACGCGCTGGTAGAGCTTCTCGATGAGCAGGAAATCGCTCTTCATCGGCAGGTAGGGCATGTAGACCATCTGCCCCTGCTGGACACGCTGCAGCAACAGGTCGCCCACCTCGCGCCGCATCTGGCGTTCGTTGGGGTCGGTCAGCTCGTTGAAGTAGGCGTAGGTGTTCGACGCGCCGATGAGACCGACGGTGACGGCCAGCAGAAGCCCGGCTAGCCAGGTCAGGCGGCGCGGCAGGCCGTCGCGGTACAGGGTATACGCGATCCACAGCGCGAGGGCCGCTAGGAGCATGAACGCGCCCCAGTAGGGTAGAAAAATGCGCGGCGACGCCTGGCCCAGCACCAGGATCGACGGCAGGGCCGGGATGAGCAGCCAGAAGAGGATGAAGGCAATGTGGCGGCGGCGGAAGTACCACAGGGCGACGAACAGGCCCAGGAACAGGAACGGCACGAGGGCCACGCTCTCCATCGGTCCGGGCCGCCCCATCAGGACGTCCGGTACCATCTGAACGGTCATGCGGTCGACAAAGTTCTGGACGAACCGCGTCGAGACCTCAGGAATCCTGGGCAGGATCTGCGCCACCTTATCCATCGAGTCGACCATGACACCCGTGTTGGCGGTGAGGACGGCCACCTGGGAGATGCGGCGGCCCTGGAGGTGAGCGTTGACCTGCGGCCAGACGAGGAGCAGCGGCAAGGCGAGGGCCGCGATAGAGACCGCGTGCCGCCGCCAGTCCTTGCGCTTCACAACCAGCCGATACAGGGCGTAGGCCACCAGGGGCGCCGGGACAAAGGCGAAGCTGTCGTAGACCATCCAGCCCAGCGCCAGGCTCACCCCTGAGAGCAGGAAGAAGAGCGGCTGCCGCCACCACGGGCCGCCGCGTCGATAGCCCAGGAACATGGCCGAGACCGCGCCCAGGGCGAAGATCTTGACATAGGCTTCGACGTGGGCGTCGCGGCTGGCAGCCAGGTCCACCAGCGAGATGCCCATGAGCCACGTGGCGAGCAGCGCCAGCGGGATGTTGATCATCTCGCGCACGGCAAAGTAGAAGAGCAGCGTCGCGAAGAAGCTCAGGATGGCGACGCCCGTGCGCGCCGCCATGACGCTCGTCCCGCCAAAGGCATACGACAGCGACTGGAGCCAGTACGAGGTGGGGATGCGGTTGAAGGGGTAGACGGGCGGCGCCTGGCCGCGGTCCGAATTGGTGACGACCAGGTACTGCCAGCCCGACTCGTCGCCCTCCACGCCGACGGGGTAGCGCCCGATGAGGTAGAAGTGGGTAACGAAGATAGCGGCCATGACCAGCAGCAGCGCCAGCCCCTCCCGCCAGCGGTTCCAGGGCGTCGGCTCCAGGCTCGCCGCCATCCGCCGCCCGCCCGCCCAGAGCCCGGCCAGGACAAGGACCGCCGCCCCGGCGCAGGCCAGCCCG
>CAZLBQ010000277.1:0-8293 GCA_964557745.1 uncultured Anaerolineales bacterium | reverse complement strand
GTGCTGCGCCAGGTCCCCTGTCTGCTCGTCTGGGACAACTTCGAGCCGGTGGCGGGCTTCCCCACAGGCAGCCCCTCGGCCTGGCAGCCCGCGGAGCAGGCCAAGCTGCGCGCGATTCCCAGGCCATTTGTCCCTGAGAGGGGGAGGTAGTCTATCTACTTGCTCACACACTCCACACTATAATTGAGCGGCATGAAATGCGCATTAAGCTCGGCTGAGAACCGGATGAGAGCGGTGGCAAGAGAGATGCTTGGTCAGCATTCAGAACACTGTGGAGGGCACATGCAACTGACATCCTACGGCGCGGCGGGGACCGTCACCGGCTCGTGCCACCTGATCGAGATGGACGGCCAGCGGCTGCTGATTGATTGCGGCATGTTCCAGGGGACGCCCGAAGAGGAGGCGCTCAACGCAGAGCCGCTGGGCTTTGACCCTCGCTCGCTGGACGCCGTACTGTTGACCCACGCCCACCTGGACCACTGCGGGCGGCTGCCGCTGCTGGTCCAGGGCGGCTACAGCGGCCCCATCTTCGCCACCCGCCCAACTTACGATGCCGTGCGCCTCATCCTGGTCGACTCCGCGCGCGTCCAGTATGAAGACTGGGCCAACCGCCGCGAGGCGGCGGGCCACGAGGCAAAGCCGCCCCTGTACTCCGAGCAGGACGTCTACGAGACCCTCGACCTGTTCGCCCCGGTCCGCTACAACGAGCCGACGCGGGTCAGCGGGCGCGTCCAGGCCACGTATCGCAACGCGGGCCACGTCCTCGGCTCGGCCTTCATCGAGGTGCAGGGGCCAAGCGGCCGCGTGACGGCCAGCGGGGACGTGGGCGTGTGGGGCCAGGACGTCGTGCCGGAGCCGACGCTGCCAGGTCCAGCGGATATCGTGATTATGGAAAGCACCTACGGTGGCAAGACACATCAGCCGCTGCCCCAGGCCATCGCCCAACTGCGTGACCGCATCCAACAGACCATCAAGGGCGGGGGGAATGTCCTCATCCCGACCTTCGCCCTGGAGCGCGCCCAGGACATGCTCTACATCCTGCGCACGCTGCACGAGCAGGGGCAGCTACCGCCCGCGCAGACTTACCTGGACAGCCCCCTCGCCATCAACTTCACGCGCCTCCACCGTCACTATCCGGAGCAGCTGGGGCAGCCGGTCAAAGACGTCATCCTGGCCGGCGGCGACCCGTTTAGCTGGCCGGGGCTGACCGCCACCCGCACCCAGGCCGAGTCGCGGGCCATCGACGACGCCAGCGGCGGGCACATCATCATGGCGGGCAGCGGGATGGCGACGGCAGGCCGCATCGTCTACCACCTGGCGCGCAACCTGCCGCGCCCTGAGTCGTCGGTGATCTTCGTCGGCTTCCAGGCCGAGGGCACACTGGGGCGGCAGTTGGTGGACGGCGCGACGGAGGTCGAAATCGGCGGCGAGATGATCCCCGTCCGCGCTCACATCGAGTGCATCGACGGCTTTAGCGCCCACGCCGACCAGCCTATGCTCTTGCGCTGGGTCAAGCCCAGCCAAGCGCGGCGCGTCTTCCTCGTGCATGGCGAAGACCCCGCACCGCAGATCCTCCAGGCTGCGCTCAAGAGTGAGTTGGGCCTGGACGCAACGATCTCAGCGCGGGGGGAAACCTACACGCTATAGGGGCAGACTTGGGTCTGCGTGGGGGAACGAGTGGTTCGCCCCTACGATCCTTTGGGCGAGCCTTTTGCCGCACCGGGCGCCGGTGGCGCTGCCTGCTTCTGCTCCGGTGGCGGCGGTGGCTCCTTCTTGTCCTTGTCGGGTGGTGGGGGGGGAGCCGCCTCTTCCTTCGCCGCGACAGGCTTGGCCGGTTCCGGCGGGGGCGGCTGGGCGGCCTTGCCGTTGGGCTTCTGCCCGGGCTGAGCCTTCGGCGGCCCCATCTGGAACTCGCCGTCAAAGAAAGCCCCCTCTTCAATGACCAGGCTGGCGGCGCGGACCTGGCCGCGCATCTCGCCCGTCGGGCGCAGCGTGAACCGTTCGTGGCACTCGATAGTGCCACTGGCCGCGCCCGCGATGATGACATTGCGCGCCTGGACCTTTGCGTCCAGCTTGGCGTCAGGGGCAACCGTCACCGTCCCCTCGCACTCGATGTCTCCCTCGACTGCGCCTTCGATGCGCAGGTCACGCGCCGTCTTGTAGTGGCCGTTGAAGTGGGAGTGGCGGTCAATCACGCTCTCGCTCGGCGCTTCGCTCGGCGTGTCGCGTCGGACCGTCGTTGGCGGGTCATACAGGCTCGTCATGGGCGAGGCTTCTCCTTTCTCGGCTGCATCGCGAAGCGGCAGTTGATCTCCGACCCCTGGTCGACGACGAGAACGGCGCTTTGAATCTCGCCCGTGACGTGAGACGTGGGCATGGCGTGGAAGCGCCCCCGCGCCTGCACCTTGCCGTCGAGGGTACCGGCGATAATGACATCCATCGCCCGCACATCGGCCTTGACCCGCGCCCCGTCGGCCACGACAATCGTCTCCCGCGCCTCCAGCTCGCCCTCGAACTCGCCCTCGATAAACAGGTGGCTGTTCGATTTGAGCATCCCGCTGAACGAACTGTCCTTCGCCACCATCGTCGCCCCCTGGCGGTACTTGTCAAGGTTATCCGCCTTCGCCTGGGGAGAGGGGGCGCGGGGTGGCTCGTCCACCTCCGCGTGCTCGGCGGGCGAGAGGGGGGCGCCCTCACCAGGGCCGGTCAGGGAGCGCAAGCTCTCCCGCCCGCGGCGGAACTCTTCGACGCTGTCCTTGTCGCGCTTGAAGAACGCCATGGCTGGTCTCCTTTCTACCTTACCTATTATACGCCTAGTTCCGTCTATATATTCTCGTTTTGGCTTCCTTAACCAAAAAGAGTTCGCCCCCATCGGCGTTCCGACTATACTACGCCTGGGCCGTGAAACTTTTCGCCCCAGCCATCGTGTAATTGCGTGAGGGAGTTCGGCGTGGCAGACGAGCGCAACCGAGTGCAGCCAGACGACACCCTGGTGCGGCGCTACCTGGAGGGGGACCACGCAGCCTTTCGGACCCTGGTCGAGCGGCATACCCCGGCCATTTACAACCTGGCCTACCGCCTGACAGGCGATGGCGACGAAGCGGCGGACATCACGCAGGAAGCGTTTCGCCGCGCCTTTGAGGCGCTGCCTAAGTCGCGGATCGACCTCCCCTTCAAGCCCTGGCTGCTCCAGATTGCCGTCAACCTGTGCCGCGACTGGGCCAAGCGCCGCCGCGCCATCCCGTTTGGTAGTCTCGGCACGCCGGGGCTGGACGACGAGGGGGAGAGTGTGGCCGACGCGTTCCCAGACGCCGCGCCGCTGCCTGCCGAGGTCTTGGAAGCGGATGAGACGCGCGCGGCGTTGCGCCAGGCCATCACCGAGTTGCCCGACGCCTATCGGACGGTCATCCTGCTGCGCTACACCGAAGACCTCTCCTATCAGGAGATTGCCGATACCCTGGGCCTGCCCCTCAACACCGTTCGCACCCACCTGGCCCGCGCCAAGAAACAGCTCCACCTACGGCTGCGCGCTGGAGGGGAATAGTGGAATGACTCACCTAAGTAACGAGATTCTGGATGCCTACGCTGAAGGGGCGCTGAGCCGCGAGGAACGCGCGCGCGCCGACGCCCACCTGGCCGTCTGCGCCACGTGCCGGCTGGCAGTGGTGAGCCTGGCGCAGGTGGGGGACCTGCTGCGCGATGAACCTCGCGTAGCCCCACCCGCCGATCTCGCCGCGACCGTCATCGCCACCCTGGAGCCATCCCTGGCGCCCGTCCCCGCCGCCCGTCCCGTCAGGTGGAACTGGCCCCGCCTCGCGCTCAACGGTCTGGCGGCGGCGCTCGCCTGGATCCTCCTCATCCTGCTTGGCGGCCAGACCATCGTGGCGGCCTATCGCGCCGGCCTGGCCGACATTGCCGAACTGTTCCAGGCGCAGCCTGACCTGCTCTCGCGCTACCCGACCGAGGCGTTCTATGCTATTGTCGAAACCCTACCCCTACTCGAGTTAGGGCTGACACTCGTCGCGCTGGTCGCGGCGGTGTGGTTCCTGTACCACTTTGTCGTCACCCTACCAGAGTGGAGCCGCGCGTGAGACCCGTGAGCCGCTCCTTCGGCCTGGTCATGGCGTTCGGTCTGCTCTTCCTGCTGGGCGTTACGCTCTGGGTTGGACTGCGCGTCGGCGCAGCAACGCTGTGGGAGCAATCCGTCGCGGCCGAAGCCCCACCAGGGCTGTTGGGTGAGGGGCGGCTCAGCCACCCACCGCGCGACGGGCATGGCGCCGTGGGGCAGGTGACGCGCCTCGAGGCCGAGCGCCTGACGCTGGTCAACCGCGATGGCGAGGAGCGCGTCGTCCTGTTCTCGGCCGACACCCTGCTCGTCAAGGGCAACCCGCGGACGGTGACGCCGACGCGCGTGGGCGATCTCGGCCCGTCCGAACTCAACGACCTGCAACCCGGTGCGCGCATCGTGGTCATCGGCAAACCCAACGCCGACGGCCAGCTCGAGGCGCGCATTATCCGTATCAACGTGAATGATCCTAATTCCGACCGTAGCCGCTCCCCGTCCGAGCGAAAGGGAAGACCGACTCCATGACTACAACTTCTGTGACAACTCCGACACCTGCTTCTTCTGTCAAGCGCACGAAGAAACGTTCGGCACGCGGCCTGATTACGCCCCTCGTCGTCCTGCTCGTCGTGGCGGCGGCGGTCCTGTTTGGCTACCAACGCATCGAGTCGGCGCGGGCCGCGACAACGGCCGGTGTCGATACACGCCCTGTCAGCCGTGGCAGTCTGACCGCCACGGTGAGCGCAGCGGGCAACCTCCAGCCCGCCGCGTCGGTGAACCTCAACTTCAGCTCGGGCGGCATCCTCAAGGATGTCCTGGTCAAGGAGGGCGACCGCGTCAAGGCGGGGCAGCCTCTCCTCCGCTTGCAGTCGGATGACCTGGCGCTCCAGGTCTCGGCGAGCGAGGCCAATCTGCGCAACGCCAAGCTCAAGCTAGAGCAGGCCAAGGCGGGCGCGAAGGACACCGACATCGTCTCGGCGCAGGCCAAGGTCGACAGCGCGAAGGCCGCCCTCAACAAGCTGCGCCAGGGACCGACCGCGGCGGACATCGCCGATGCCCAGGCGCGCATCACCTCGGCCCAGGCGAACTTGCAGAAGGCGCAGACCGGCGCGACGGAGCAAGACATCGCCAACGCGCGGCAGAAGGTCGAGAACGCCAAGAACGCGCTGTGGGGCGCGCAGGCCAACCGCGACGCCATCTGCGGCCGCGCCAAGAACCCGGACGAAGACCCAGCGTGCCAGCAGCAGCGGGCCAACGTCAACCAACAAGAGGGCAACGTCCAGATGGCGCAGAACGACCTGGACAAGCTCTTGAGTGGACCCAACCCCAATGACATCACCGTCGCGCAGCAGAACGTGCGCCAGGCTCAGGCGGCGCTGGACAAGCTGCGCCAGGGACCAACGGCGGCCGACATCGCCCAGGCCCAGGCCAGCATTACTCAGGCCCAGGCAGCCCTGGACGCGACGACAGCCGGCCCTGATGAGTTGAACATCCAGATCGCACAGACAGCCGTCGACCAGGCGGAAGTGAGCCTCAAGCAAGCGCAGTACAAGCTGAGCCAGGCGACGTTGACCGCGCCCTTCGACGGCGTCATCACGGCCGCCAACGTCGTGCCCGGTCAAAACATTGGCGCTAGCGCCAACCCGGTGCAGTTGGCGGACCTGGGGACGCTCCAGGTCGTGACCAACGTCTCGGAGTTGGACCGGGCGCGGCTCAAGGTCGGTCAGGAAGTGCAGATGACGTTCGACGCGCTGCCTGGCGTGACGGCGAAGGGCGAGGTGACGTCCATCAGCCCGGCCGGCGTCACGCAGCAGGGCGTCGTCAACTTCCCGGTGACGGTCAAGATCACCAGCGCTGACCCCGCCATCGCCCCCGGCATGACGGCTAACCTCAACGTCATCATCGAGCACAAGGACGACGTCCTGCTCGTCCCCAATCGCGCCATCCGCACCCAGGGCCGCAACCGCACTGTGACCGTCCTCTATGAGGGTCAACAGATCACGGTCCCAGTCCAGACGGGCATGACCGACGGTACGAACACCGAGGTCAGCAGCAACGCCCTCAAGGAAGGTGACCAGGTGGTCCTGACCAGCACGACCACCGCGCGCACCGGCGCCGGCGGCGGGGGTGGCTTCGGCCCAGGCGGCGGGGCTCCGCCAGGCTTCGGCGGAGGGCGCTAATCATGCCTGAGCGGGTGATCGAGATTGAGGGCGTGACCAAGGTCTATCATATGGGCGATGTCGAGGTGCAGGCGCTGCGCGGCGTGACATGCCACGTCGAGCGGGGCGAGTTCGTCGCCATCATCGGCCCCAGCGGCTCCGGCAAGTCGACACTGATGAACATCATCGGCTGCCTGGACCAACCCACGTCGGGGATGTACCGCCTGGACGGCATCGAGGTCGGCGACATGGACGACGACGAGTTGGCCCAGGTGCGGAACCACAAGATTGGCTTCGTCTTCCAGAACTTCAACTTGCTGCGCCGCGTCCCGGCCTGGAAGCAGGTCGCTCTACCGCTCCTCTATGGCGGCGGCGAGAACCGCCGCGAGCGGGCGATTGAGGCGCTGCGAGCCGTCGGGCTGGGCGAGCGCATTGACCACCGCCCCAGCGAGTTGTCGGGCGGCCAGCAGCAGCGCGTCGCCATCGCCCGTGCTCTGGTCACAGACCCCGCCATCCTGCTGGCCGACGAGCCAACCGGCAACCTGGACTCGAAATCGGGACGTGAGGTGATGGGCATCATCAAGCGGCTCAACGCCGAGCACGGCCTGACGGTCGTCCTCGTCACCCACGACCCGAACGTCGCGGCCCAGGCGCAGCGCATCATCCGCATCTTCGACGGCCTGGCCTACGATTACGACCCAACCGCCGAGCAGGCTGGCGCCGCCGTCCCCGAACTGGTCTACCTGCAGTGACGCTGAGGATGGACGCATGAGTTTCATCGAGTCTTTCCAGATCGCGCTCGACAGCCTGGCCGCCAACAAGTTGCGCGCCATCCTGACGATGCTCGGCATCATCATCGGCGTCGCCGCCGTCATCACCATGCTCGGCATCGGGCGCGGGGCGCAAGCGAGCATCGAGGCCCAGATCCAGGCCAACGGCACCAATCTCCTGTTTGTGCGGCCCGGCGCGCAGCAGCAGGGCGGCGTCGCCCAGGCCCAGGGCAGCGCGCAAACCCTGACCTACGAGGACGCCCGCGCCATCGTCGAATCAGGCGACGCCCCGGCGGTATCGGCCGTCGCCCCGGAGTTCAACTCGGGCGGCCAGGTCGTCTACCAGGGGACGAACATCAACACGCGTATCACCGGTGTCACGCCGGAGTATACGGATGTACGCAACATGACCGTCGCCAACGGCGAGTTCATCAACGCCAGCCACGTCCAGGGCCGCTCGACGGTCGCCGTCCTGGGCGCGAGTGTGGCTCAGAACCTCTTCAACGGCGAGGACCCCATTGGGCAGAACATCCGCATCAACAACTCGACCTACAAGGTCATCGGGGTGTTGACGGCAAAGGGCGGCACCGGCTTTGGCAGCCAGGACGACCAGATTTTTATCCCGCTGACGACGGTCTACACGCGGCTGTTCGGCGGCAACCGCTTCCGCGGCTCCCAGAACGTCAACACTATCAACGTCCAGGTCGTAGACGCCGCTCAGAACGACGCAGCCATCCAGCAGGTCAGTGACATCCTGCGCCAGCGCCACCGCATCAGCTACAGCGACGACTTCACCATCGTCAGCCAGCAGGACATCCTCCAGACCGCCGCGACCACAACGGGCGTGTTCACCCTCTTCCTAGGCTCCATCGCCGCCATCTCGCTGCTGGTCGGCGGCATCGGTATCATGAACATCATGCTGGTCAGCGTCACCGAGCGCACGCGCGAGATTGGGCTGCGCAAGGCGGTCGGCGCGCGCCGCGGCGATGTGCTGACCCAGTTCCTGGTCGAGGCGACGGTGTTGAGTGTCATGGGCGGCCTGCTGGGGGTTGGGCTGGCGTTCCTGTTCTCGCGCGCCTTCGCGCGCTTCAACGTTGGCAATCTCACTCTGACCCCCGTCATCGGACTGGACTCGGTGCTGCTGGCGACGATATTCTCCATCGCGGTGGGTCTGTTCTTCGGCGCCTACCCCGCCAACCGCGCCGCGAGCCTCAACCCGATTGACGCCTTGCGCTACGAGTAGTGGAGGGTTGCGAGTTGAAGGTTGCAGGTTACAGGTTGCGGGACCAACAACCTGCAAC
>CAZLBQ010000276.1:0-8300 GCA_964557745.1 uncultured Anaerolineales bacterium | reverse complement strand
TGGAGGTTGAGGTTGTCCTGGATGAGGGCCGGGTCGATGGGCAACTGGCGCGCGCCCAGGTTGTCGGAGCGGGCGCGGACCTTGCCGTCGGCGTCGATGACCTGGACATACGTGTCCGCCGAGGCGAATTGCTCGACGGGCGTGATACTGATGGCGCCAAAGGGATTGACGCGGATACTGTCGAGGACATTGGCCGCGCGCGCCTCGAGGGAGTTGTCGATGTCGCTCAGCGCCACGCGGTACACGGCGACGTACGAGGCGACGGCGAAAGCAATCAGGAACAGGGCGATGATCACCACATTCCACACCGTCAGCCGCAGGGTCAGGGGCAGCTTACGCATCGCGTAGGATGTAGCCTACCTCGCGCACGGTGTGGATCAGGTTGGGCTCGCCCAGCTTCTTGCGCAGGTAGCGCACGTAGACCTCGATAACGTTCGACTCGCCGCCAAAGTCGTAGCCCCAGACGCGGTCGAAGATCGTCTCGCGCGTGAGGACCTGGCGCGGGTGCTGCATGAACAGTTCGAGCAACTCGTACTCTTTGGGCGTCAGGTGGATGGTGCGGCGGGCGCGCTTGGCCTCCCGCGTCGAGGTGTCGAGGGTCAGGTCGGCGAACTGGAGAATGGCCTGTGGCTGCGAGCGGGCGCGGCGCAGCAGCGCCTTGACCCGCGCCAGCAGCTCGTCAAAGGCGAACGGCTTGACCACGTAATCGTCGGCGCCCGCCTCCAGACCCGCGACGCGGTCGGGGATGGCGTCCTTGGCTGTCAGCATGACGATGGGCAGATCGGGCGAGGCGGCGCGCAACCGGCGGCACACCTCCAGCCCGTCCAGGTCGGGCAGCATGCGGTCGAGGACGACCAGGTCGGGCGGGTAGTCGCGGGCGAGGGCCAGCCCGCTCTCGGCGTCGTACGCCGTGTCGACGGTGTAGCCTGCGTAGAGCAGGCCGCGCTGGACCAGGCTCGTGACTTCGGGTTCGTCATCGATGACAAGGATACGCATCATGGCTCTCCAGGGACCAAGGGCAGGAACTCACTCTTCGTCCTTTGGCTTTCGCCCTTCGTCTTTCGTCGCATACGCCGCCGGCGCGACACGCACCCCACGCCGTTGGCTGACCAGTTGCAGGTTGACGGCCTGCAGCCCCCCCTCGCGCCCTTCCGACTTCGCCAGTTCAAACTCAAAAATCATCGTTCGATTGGGCAACTTTGAATAGTGAACTTCCTCCGGCAATTGAGAATCATGGAAGAAGACGCTGCCATAGGGCGAGTCGGTCTGCCGCGAGTCGAGCTTCCACAGCTCGGGCGCCACGTATTTCATGAAGCGCAGGAAGCCGTAGCCCTTCCCCGTATGGTGATAGCACACGCCGCGCACCCGCGACCCGATTTCCCCCCACGCCGCCGCGCCATTGCGCGACGCTGATGTCGGCAGCAGGTTGGGGATCAGGTAGCCCGACATGAACAGGTCGGCCTCGCGGCGCAGGTCCGTCGAGACGTTATCGAAGGCGACAACCTCGACGCGGCAGCCCCGGTTCTGCAAGGCGCGCACAACCTGGGCGAAGTCGCCGTCGCCCGTCGCCAGCAGGACGCGGTCGATATTCTCGGATTGCAGCAGGGCGTCGACCGCCAGGTCCAGGTCGGCGTTGGCCTTGCCAAACCGATTGCCGTTCTCGTCCGTATACCACTTGACCGTCTTCTGAATCACTTTGAAACCAAAATCGCGCAGGACATCATAAAAGCCTTGCTGGCCGTCGCGGTAGACGGCGTCGTACTCGGCGCGGTCGGCGTCATAGCTGACGTAGGCATTGAGGCGCACCGGCTCGGCGCGGCCGCGGCAGGCGAACTCGCGCAGCACGTCGTAGCGCATGCCGTAGCCGCCGTTGCGCGCCAGGTTAGCGACGTCGACATACACTCCTATCTTGGTCGTTTCCGTCATAGACCCAAATCATCCCTTCTGCTGATGCATAATGACGCTTCTTCATCTATCATCATAGTCGGAACGCGTCCGCTCGGCAACTACGCGTGAACCGTGCAACCGAATAGGCTGATGAACGTATTATGAGTCATGGCAGCGCCGTCGAAGGCTAGGCAGGACGACTCTCCGCTGCCGTCCGTTAGTTGGAGGTGGGTGTGTTTCAGCGCCTGTTTAAGCGAAGTGGTAAGAAGAACAACAACGGCCGCTATCTGCACGGCAACGAGCATCTCATCGAAGTCCAGAATGTCGTCAAGGTCTATGAGAACGCTGCCGGTAAGTTCACGGCGTTGCGCGGCGTAACGCTCGCCGTCAACCCGCACGAGTTCGTCGCCGTCGTCGGCAAGTCGGGGTGCGGCAAGTCCACCCTGGTGAACATGATGACGGGCATCGACCACCCAACGTCGGGCCAGGTGCTGGTGGGCGACACAGCGGTGCATACCCTGAACGAGGGCCAGCTGGCCCAGTGGCGTGGGCGCACCGTTGGCGTTATCTTCCAGTTCTTCCAACTCCTCCCGACGCTGACCGTCGTCGAGAACGTCATGCTGCCCATGGACTTCTGCAACGTCTACCCGCGCAACGAGCGACGTGAGCGCGCCATGTATCTGCTGGAGCAAATGGAGATGGCCGAGCACGCCGACAAGCTGCCGTCGGCGACGTCGGGCGGCCAACAGCAGCGCGTCGCCATCGCCCGCGCCCTGGCCAACGACCCGCCGATCCTCCTGGCCGACGAGCCGACCGGCAACCTCGACTCGAAAACGGCCGAGGCCATCTTCAACCTGTTCATGGACCTCGTCCACGGCGGCAAGACCATTGTCATGGTGACGCACGACCGCGACCTGATGAAGCAGGTCACGCGCGCCGTCGTCATGTCCGATGGGCAGATTGTGGATGAGGTGATCAATATGCGCATCGAACCAAAAGAGGAAGTGAATGCTGCTTAGCCCGCGCTGGCGTAAAGTCGTCCGCGACCTGTGGAACAACAAGACCCGTACCCTGCTCGTCGTCATGTCCATCGCCGTCGGGGTGTTCGCCGTCGGCGTCATCGTCAGCACCCAGTTGCTCCTCAACGAGGACATGAGCGCCAGCTACAACGCCACGCGACCCGCCAGCGCCGTCCTCTACCTGGGTCGCTTCAAGGAGGACGTCGTCGATACCGTCCGCCACATGCCCAGCATCGAGACCGCGGAGGGCGTCCACAGCGTCAGCTTGCGCATGCAGGTCGGGCCGAACGAGTGGCGGACCCTCAACCTCGACGTCATCGACCACTTCGACGACCAGAAGCTCAACGTCGTCACGCCCGTCAGCGGCGCGTGGCCGCCGCCCGACAAGACGGTACTCATCGAGCGCGCCTCGCTCCACCTGACCAACGCCCAGGTCGGCCAGACGGTGACGGTCGAAGTGCCGGACAACAAGACGCGCGAGCTGCGCATCGCCGGCATCGCCCACGACATGAACAAGCCGCCGGCCGCCTTTACCGGCCAGCCCTACGGCTACATCACCTTCGACACCTTGGAGTGGTTGGGCTACCCGCGCGACTACAGCAGCCTGCGTATCCTCGTCGCCGACAACCAGATGGACAAGAAGCACGTCGAGGAGGTGGCGAACGAGGTCAAGAAGAAACTCGAGCGCGGTGGGCTAACCGTCGGCTTCATCTGGCTGCCGACGCCCGGCAAGCACCCCGCCGACGACTCGATCCAGCCCCTGCTGCTCATCCTGGGCGTCCTGGGCACGCTCTCGACCTTCCTCAGCGGCTTCCTGGTGGTCAACACCATCTCGGCGCTGCTCATGCAGCAGATTCGGCAGATTGGCATCATGAAGGCCATCGGGGCGCAGACGCGCCAGATCATGGGCCTCTACCTGGGCATGGTCGTCATCTTCGGCCTGCTCGCCTTGCTCGTCGCCGTGCCCCTCGGCGCGCTCGCTGCCTACGCCTTCACGTCGTACATCGCCAGCCTGGTCAACTTCGACCTGCGCGGGCTGCGCATCCCACCCGCCTCGCTCGCCCTGCAAGTCGCCGTCGGCCTGCTCATCCCCCTCGTCGCCTCACTGTGGCCCATCCTGTCGGGCGCGCGCGTCTCCGTCCGCGAGGCGCTAAGCTCCTACGGCCTGGGCAAGAGCGCCTTCGGGACGAACATCATCGACCGCGCCTTGGAGAAGGTGCGCGGCTTCTCGCGCCCCACCCTCATCTCCATCCGCAACACCTTCCGCCGCAAGGCGCGCCTGGCGCTGACCCTGTTCACGCTGACGCTCGGCGGGGCGGTGTTCATCGCCGTGTTGAGCGTCCACGCCTCGCTGCTCAACACCCTCGACGGCTTCTTCGAGTACTGGCGCTATGACATCGGCATCAACTTCAGCCGCGCCTACCGCACCGACCAGGTGACGCGCGAGGCGCTCAGCGTCCCCGGTGTCGAGGTGGCAGAGACGTGGGGCTTCGCCAACGCCACCCGCGTGCGTGACGGCGAGGACCGGCGCGCCATCCCCATGCTTGGCATTCCCCATGATACCGAGTTGCTGCGCCCGAAGCTGCTCGAGGGCCGCTGGCTGCTGCCCGACGACGAGAACGCCGTCATCATCAACAGCTCGGTGCGCGACCCGGAGAACGAGCCGGACCTGAAGGTCGGCAGCCAGGTCACGTTCAAGATCGAGGGCAAGGAGACGACATGGCGCGTCGTCGGCATCGTTCAGTCGGTGCTGACGGGGCCGCTGATGTACGCCAACCGCGCCTATGTGGAGAAGATGACGGAGAACGTCGGGCGGGCGGGGAGCATCCAGTTGATTACCCAGGCCCACGACCTGGCCTCCCAGACGCAACTCGCCGAGTTGGTCAAGCAGCACTACAAGGACGTTGGCATCAACGTCAGCAACACCGAGACGATTGCTTCCATCCGCCAGCAGGTTGAGTACCAGTTCAACATCATCGTTGTCTTCCTGGCGATTATGGCTTTGCTGCTCGCCATCGTGGGTGGGCTGGGCCTGATGGGCACGATGAGCATCAACGTCTTGGAGCGGACGCGCGAGATTGGCGTCATGCGCGCTATCGGCGCGGGCGATGGCTCGGTCCTGCGCATCTTCCTGGTCGAGGGCATCTTCGTCGGCCTGCTGAGTTGGGCCGTCGGGTCCGTTGTGTCGCTGCCCATCAGCCAGGCGCTCAGCCAGGCGGTCGGCCTCGCCTTCCTGCGTGCCCCCCTGGCCTATGTCTTCTCCGTCAACGGCGCTCTGGTCTGGCTGGGCATCGTGCTCGTCCTGTCGTCGCTGGCGAGCCTGCTGCCCTCCTGGCATGCCTCGCGCCTGACCGTCCGCGACGTCCTGGCCTACGAGTAGCGCTTGACCAGCGGCGCACACGAAGGGGGCAAGCCGGCGGCGTGCCCCCTTCGTCACCTCCATATTCCTTTCAGGATAACCCGTCCCCATTTGGCATGTGCCTTGCTCCTCTATTCCCGAATGACTATGTGGAGGGAGCATGGATAGCCAAGAACTACTGATGACGGCGGGCCGTGCTGTGCTCGTGTACGTCGTCTTTCTCATCATTATTCGGTTGTTGGGCAAGCGCACCGTTGGCAATATCACGCCGTTCGACTTCCTCGTGGCCTTGATGTTGGGCGAGGTGGTGGACGAGATCATTTATGGCGACGTCAATCTCGTTCAGGGGTTCACTGCCGTCGTGGTCATCGCCCTGTTACACTGGCTGAACTCGTGGTTCGGCTTCAAATTCCCAACCTTCCAGCAACTGACTGCCGGCAAATCAACGGTGCTTATCAAAAACGGCCAACTCCAGCGCGATGGGATGGCGAAGGAGCGCATGGACGAGGACGAGATCTGGGAGGAATTGCGCCTGAAAGAGATTGACGACCTGGCGGAGGTCAAAGAGGCGCGGCTTGAGACAACCGGACAAGTGAGTGTGCTGCGCGAGGAGTGGGCCAAAGAGTTGCAGAAGGGCGACCTCTCGCCACTGCCGAACGGCCGGCCAAAGCAGAACACCGAGGCGGCGGGGGGAGGGCCGGCATGAGCCTCGACATTGGGCGCGTCGCTGCCCGCGTGCTCCTCACCTACCTCACCCTTCTCGTGCTCTTGAGGCTCGGCGGTAAGCGAACGGTTGACCACGCCACTCCCTTCGACTTCCTCTTCTCCCTCATCATCGGCGACCTCCTCGACGATATGCTCTGGATGGAAGTCAGCTACATGAAGGGGCTGGTGGCGGCTGGGACGCTGGCCTCGCTGCACATCCTGGACCAACTCATCGCCTACATCTCGCCCACCGCCGATCGCTGGCTCAACGGTCGCCCCATGCCTCTCCTGGTCGACGGCCACTTACAACCCAGGTTTATGGCCCAGGAACGGGTCGACGAGGCGGAGATCGAAGGGCTGCTGCGGACGCAGGCGCAGTTGAGTCTGGACGAAGCGCGACAGGAAGTCGAGCGGGCGCAGCTCGAGTCCAACGGCGAGATGAGCGTCCGCCGCCATCATGACGCCAGACCGGCGGATAAGACCGACCTACCCCGCGTCACGGAGATGCTGTCATGACGGCCTGGCGGCCTCTCTTCGCTGTGGTGGCTTTCGTCTTAGTCGCGCTGGCCATCAGTGTTCTCGCCAATCAGTTGCCCGGCGGTCCCCATGCCGCGCTCGCCATGCCCGCCGAGGATGTGGCCGAGTCCTTCCTCAGGTCCATGGCGACGCACCGCTGGGATGCAGCGTCACAGACCCTCAGCCGCGACTTGCGCGAGCAGACCGACGCGGCCACCCTCCAGGCGCTCATGCAGGCCTTTGAGGACCACTATGGCCGCCTCGACCAGGCGCTGGGCGAAGGGGCCACACGCCAGGGGGACCAGGCGACCGCGCAGGTGACGCTGACGACGGAGCAGGGCGAGCGCCTTGACGCCCAGTTCAGTCTGCAAGTCGAGGACGGCGGCTGGCGCCTGACCAGCCTCGAGCCGCTCCGCCGCCTGGCGCAGTGATTGGCGGCCCGGCGCGCCGTACGTCCGGCTGCTTTACCTTTTCCCCCATCGAGACTAGAATCTCGGTGGGGGAGTTTTATGCGCATCGAGCTTCCGAAGGCCCTGGTCGTCCTGCTGACTCTCGTCGCTGTCACCTGGCTCCTCGAGTGGTCGTGGCAGGTCGTCACCGTCCTGTACGACATCATCCTGCTCTTCTTCCTGGCCTGGTTGCTGGGCTTCATCATGCAGCCGCTCATCGGCTGGCTCAGCAGCGCCCTGGGCGGGCGCTTTCACATTCCCCGCGCTGTCGCCGTCGGCCTCGTCTACCTCACTATTTTCATCGTCCTCCTCGGCGGTCTGCTCATCCTGATTCCCCTCGGCGTGCAGCAGATGGTCCAACTGGGGCGCCAGGCGCCGAGCTGGTTGACCACGCTCCCGGCGCGGGTGGATGACCTCGAGGAGATGTTGGCGCGGCTCAACATCAACGTCGACCTGAATGAGGCCTATACCCGCCTCAATCTCACCTCGACCGTTCAGAGTCTCGCCACCATGGCGACGGGCGAGGCCGTGCGGTGGGTGACGAGCATCGCCACGACGCTGGGCAAGGCCGTCTTGGTCATCGTCATCAGCTTCTACATGGTGCTGGACCTGCCGCGCATCGAGCGGCGCTGGCTGTTGCTGATGCCGTCGGCCTGGAGCGAAGAGGTCAGCTACTTCGGCGACATCGTCAACCGCACCTTTGGCGGCTTCATCCGTAGCCAGGCGTTGCTCGCCCTGTTCACCGGCATCGGCACGCTCATCGTCATGGAGCTAGCCGGGCTGCCCTACGCCGTCGCCGTCGGGCTGGGCGCAGGCTTCATCATGCTCGTCCCGTACCTCGGCTCGTTCACGGCGCACGCCGTCCCCACGCTGATCGCCTGGCAGCACTCACCGGCTCAGGCGCTGTGGGTCCTGGCGACGCTGTTCGTCATGCACCAGGTGATGACGCGGCTCATCATGCCGCGCATCGTCAGCCAGCAGACTGGCCTGCCGCCCGTCCTCGTCCTGTTCGGCATGCTGGTCGGCGTCCGTATCGCGGGCATCTGGGGAGCGCTGTTCGGCGCGCCCGTCGTCGGTATCCTGTACACCATGGCCGTCTACCTGTACGAACGCTTCGGCCCGCGCAGCACGCGGCGGCTGGAGGACGAGCGCGAGCGCCTGCCCACCCTCCCGCCGTTCTAGCACCTTCCCCCGTATCTATCCACATTTCTTCACGTCTTTCACAGTGCAACCCATAACGCTTGACATTTGGTGTGCGTGCGTTAGTAGAGAGTAACTCCCTTCAAGGCGTCGGCGTTGGCACCACGTTAGCATCCCCAGACCCTTTCGTGGTCTGTTGATTCAACATGTGTCGACCCACTTGCT
>CAZLBQ010000275.1:0-8315 GCA_964557745.1 uncultured Anaerolineales bacterium | reverse complement strand
CCCTGCCGGTTCCGGTCTACGGGGACTTCGTGCGCATGGAGCCGGAGCCGGTGCCCGCCATGCGCCAGGCCATCCGCGAGGCCATCCGCAAGGGCACGCGGCGCTTCCGTAGCGCGTGGGAAGTCGTCCTGCTGCCAGAGAACCTGGAGCAGGTGCTCAAGGTGCTGAGCAGCGAAGGATCCCAGTCCTTCCCGGCCGACCTGTGGGCCAAGATCGTCTACGACTTCTCGGTCATCTACAACAAGGGCGAAGGCGACCCGGACAAGGTGGTGATGGCGCTGCTGCCGCTCTACTACGCCCGCAAGGTGAGCATGATCCAGGAAGTCGACGGCCTCAACTACGCCCAGATCGAGGACCACATCCGCCGCCAGGCCGAGATCTTCAGCGCTACCAAGTCCTACCTGATTGACCGCTGGAACAACTTCCTGCCCTGGGATAGCGACCTGTTCTAGTGTGGCCGGTTCACCACCGGGCGTAGTCAAACCTCTACCCAATTGGCGTTGTGACGCGTTTCCCCAACACGGGAAACGCGTTTTTGTATACGAGACCAGTGTAGCTATTCGTAGTTCCCAGTGGAGGTAGATTGTGCTACGTGCAAGTGTTCTCGTGATGATGATGGTGGGGCTGCTCATGACGGCTGGGTTCACGGGTGTCGCACCCGCCTCGGCTGCCCCGGCTCCCGTC
Organism: uncultured Anaerolineales bacterium; assembly: GCA_964557745.1. Taxonomy (GTDB): domain Bacteria; phylum Chloroflexota; class Anaerolineae; order Epilineales; family JAHCIE01; genus JAHCIE01. Next base: position 7,631 of record CAZLBQ010000275.1, on the reverse strand, counting down.
GTCCATGTCGTGCTGTTCCACTCGACCCTGTGTAATCACTGCCAGTATGTAATCCAGCAGGTACTGCCCCCGCTGCAGCAGAAGTACGGCCCGCAGCTCGACATCCGCATGATCGAGGTCTCGGCCCCGCCGGACCGGGCGCGGATGCGCCAGGCGGCAACGGCGCTGGGCATCGCCCCCGATCAGTTGGGCGTCCCGCTGCTCATCGTCGGCCAGCGGGCGCTGCTCGGCTCGGACCAGATTCCCGCCGAGCTACCCCAACTCATCGAGCAAGGGCTGGCGGCTGGTGGCGTGCCCTTCCCCAACCTGCCCGGCCTCGAAGACCTGAGCAACCCCGACGCCCCGCCGCCGGCCCCCGCGCCCCTGGCGGCGGTCGAGCCGGCTGAGACGCCGTGGTCCAACGGCTTCACGCTGGCGATGGTGATTATGGTCGTCATGGTCGCGGCGCTAGTGTACGTGGGCGTGGCCGTGGCGCGCGGCGATACGCCCATTCACCTGTACGGCACGCTGAACTGGCTGATCCCCCTCGTCGCCGTGGTCGGGCTGGGCGTCGCCGCCTACCTGACGTATATCGAGACCCAGTCGGCGCGCGCCATCTGCGGCCCCGTCGGCGACTGCAACGCCGTCCAGAGCAGCCCCTACGCCCGCCTGTTCGGCCTCATCCCCATCGGGCTGATTGGCCTCGTTGGCTACGTGGCGATGCTGGCGGCGTGGGTCTGGTACCAGGCGCGCCGCGACCGGCTGGCCCACACGGCCCCGCTGGCGCTGTTCGGCATGGCGCTGTTCGGCGTCGTGTTCTCGATCTACCTGACGTACCTGGAGCTGTTCGTGATTGAGGCGGTGTGCATCTGGTGCCTGTCGTCCGCCGTCCTCATCACGCTGCTGCTCGTCCTGTCGGTGGAGCCGCTGCTGGCCGCCAACCGCCGCGTGACGGATATGAGCGTGATTTAGGGCGAATGGACGACTGACTGCGCGTGCCTTCCTGAGAGCACGCGGATACACGCGGAAACTGGGATAGACGCGGAATCAGATATATAGGTTCTGATCCGCGTCTATCTGTTTTTCCGCGTTGACCCGCGGGCTGTCTTAGGGCGTCGTGGCATAGCAAAGGCTGGCGCACCGATAAGCGCGCCAGCCTTGTTTTGTCGATACCCCTCAACCGCTACTCGACGTCGGGCTGATGCTCCGGCTTGACGGGCGTGCGGCCCAGCTTGGCGTTGACGCGCGCCATGATCTCCGTCTTGTTCTCCGACCAGAAGTGCCAGGCGGGCGGCGCGACCGAGGCGATGATGATGAGCGCGATGATGGGCAGCAGGTACTTGTCGATGTCGGGGATAACGCTACCCAGGATGTAGCCCGCCATCGTCACGCCTACCCCCCACAGAATGCCGCCGATGACGTTGAAGAACACGAAGCGCCCGTAGTGCATCTCACCCACACCCGCCACGATGGGAGCGAAGGTGCGCACGATGGGCATGAAGCGGGCGAGGATGATCGTCTTGCCGCCGTGCTTCTCGTAGAACTGCTGGGTCTTGATGACATTCTTCTTGTGGAAGAGCAGCGAGTCCTCGCGGTTGAAGAGGCGCGGGCCGACCTTCTTGCCGAACCAGTAGCCCGCCTGGTCCCCCGTGATGGCCGCGACGACGATGAGGAGGATGAGCAGCGGCAGGTTGAAGAAGCCTACCGAGGCCAGGAAGCCCGCCGTGAACAGCAGGCTGTCGCCCGGCAGGAAGAAGCCAATCAGCAGACCGGACTCGGCAAAGATGATGATGAAGACGCCGATGTAGCCGACGGTCATCAACAGTTCTTTCAGGTCAAAATGCGGCATGTGCTTACCTCTCGGATGGTGGCGGGTAGAGATTCTGAGCGTAGATATACGCCTCGACCGCCTCGGGCAGTTGATACTTGATGGGCCGGCCCTCGCGCACGCGCTGGCGAATATCGGACGACGACGTCTCGATATCGGGGATGTTGACGAAGGTGATGCGGCTGACGCAGCCGGGCAGTTGGGCGTTGAGCTTGTCCAGGTCCAGGTCGTAGCGCGGACGGTCCACGACGACGATCTGGGCCAGGTCGAACAGGCGGCACGGCTCATGCCAGGTTGGGAGGTTCCCCAGAGAGTCGTAGCCCATAATGAAGAACAGCTCGGTCTCCGGCCCCCACAACTGGTGCAGCAGTTCCAGCAGGTCGACGGTGTACGACGGACCGCTACGCTTGATGTCGATGTCGGAGCACGCGAAGTGCGGGTTGCCCTGGACCGCCAGTTGGACCATCGCCAGGCGGTGCTCAACCGCCGTCACCCGCTGCCCCATCTTGTGAGGCGGCGTCCCGGCCGGCATGAAGACGACCTTGTCCAGGCGGCACACGTGGCGCACCTCCTCGGCGGCGACGAGATGTCCGTCGTGGATGGGGTCGAAGGTGCCTCCCAGCACCCCAATGCGGCGGCCCATGCTAATCCCACTCCAACTCGATGACGTCGCCGATATGCACCGTGTCGCCGTCGCCGACGCCGGCGTCCAGGAGCGCCTGCTCGACGCCCGCCGCCCGCACGATGCGGTGGAAGCGCTGGACGGCGTCGGGGTTGTCCCAGTCGGTGCGGCGGGCGGCGCGCTCGATGCGCGGCCCAACGACGCGGAACTCGTGGGGGGCAAGCTGCTTGACCTCGAAGAAGTCCTCGTCGACGGGCGGCTTGAGGACCGGCGCTTCGTCCAGCGGCTCAGGGACGGGGGCAGCCGCCAGCGCATCGGCCACGGCGCGCAGCAGGTCGCGCACGCCCTGGCCTGTCGCCGCCGAGATGGCGAAGCACGGCAGGCCCTGGGCCGTCATCGCGGCCTGGACTTCGGGCCAGCGGGCCTGGGCGTCGGGGACGTCCATCTTGTTGAGGGCGACGAGTTGGGGCTTGCGGGCCAGGCGCTCGTCGAACAGGTCAAGCTCGGCGTTGATGGTGGCGAAGTCGGCCAGGGGGTCGTCGGCCAGGCCGTCGAGGAGGTGGAGGAGGACGCGGGTGCGCTCGACGTGGCGCAGGAACTTGAAGCCCAGCCCCACGCCCTGGCTCGCGCCCTCAATCAGCCCTGGAATGTCAGCCAGGACGAAGACGCGGTCGTCGATCTCGGCCACACCGAGGTTCGGCACGAGGGTAGTGAAGGGGTAGTCGGCGATCTTGGGACGGGCCGCGCTGACCGAGGCCAGGAGGGTGGACTTGCCGGCGTTGGGGACGCCGATGATGCCGACGTCGGCGATGAGCTTGAGTTCGAGGCGCAGCCAGCCCTCTTCGCCCGGCTCGCCCTTCTCCGAGAAGCGCGGCGCCTGGTTCGAGGCCGAGGCGAAGGCCGCGTTGCCGCGCCCCCCCTTGCCGCCCCGCGCCACGACCACTTCCTGCCCCGCTTCCGTCAAGTCGGCCAGCAGCTCACCTGCCTCGTTGCGCACGACGGTACCCACGGGGACGGCGATACGCAGGGTCTCGCCGTTGGCCCCCTGCATGTTCTTGCCGCCGCCGTGCTCGCCGCGCTGGGCGCGGAAGATGTTGCGCTGCTTGAAGTCGATCAGGGTCTGGAGGTGCGGCTCGGCAACCAGGACGACGTCGCCGCCGCGCCCGCCGTTGCCGCCACTCGGCCCGCCGCGCGGGACAAACTTCTCACGTCGGAAGGCGACGATGCCATTGCCACCGTCGCCCGCTTTGACAAAGATTTTAGCTTCATCAAACAACACGTACGAAACTCCTGCCCAACACCATCGTAATGTAGTACGGAAGAAGGATACTCATAAGCGTCGGGATGGTCAAGGGAGGATACACGCGATGGATTGGCAAGTGGTCATCAACTTTCTGCAAACAGTACTCATGATTTCATTTGTGTGCGGCATTCTGGCCTTCATCTTCTTCCTCTGGACGTACCGCGACATTCGCAAGCTGCACATTCCCGCTAACGCCGGCTTCTTCGGCACGCTGCGCGTGGTGCCGCTGCGCGTCGTCATCTTCCTCGACCTGCTCGACGCCGCGCTGGACACTTTCGCCGCGCCGGTGGCGTGGATGATCCTGCGCTGGCTCAAGCTCGACCACCTGATGGCCCCGACCATCATCGAGGACCTCATCCCCGGCACGCAGTTCATCCCGACCATGACGCTGTGCTGGGTCGGAACGCGGCTGCTCAACCTCGGCGAGCTGCCCGCGCCTGTCGCCGACGTGATCACCCGCGCCCCGGCGACGACGGTCATCGAGGGCCGCGTCGTCAGCCGGTAGAGCAAAGCGTTGTTGGACTATTTAGACCTGGCATGTCTTATAGACCTGTCAGGTCTATGAATTTAGGAGGCCGTGTGCTGCCCATCCCCACCCTGCGCGACGTCTACCGCGCCCGCAAGCAGATCCGCCCCTACCTCAACCCCACCCCCCTCCGCCTCTCGGCCGGCTTGAGCCATCTCGTTGGCGCGGAGGTGTGGGTCAAGCACGACAACGCCCTCCCCACCGGCGCGTTCAAGGTGCGTGGCGGCGTCAACCTCGTCTCGCAACTCAGCGAGGCCGAGCGCCGTGCGGGCCTCATCTGCGCCTCGACGGGCAACCACGGCCAGTCCATCGCCTACGCCGGGCGGCTGTTTGGCGTGCCGGTCATCGTCGCCGCGCCGGAGAACGCCAACCCGCTCAAGGTGGCGGCCATGCGCGAGTTGGGCGCGGAGGTCCTGCTACACGGCCCCGACTTCGACGCGGCGCGCGAGCACGTCGAGCGGCTGGCCGCCGAGCGCGGCTATCGTTATGTCCATTCCGGCGACGAGCCGCTGCTCATCGCAGGCGTCGGCACGCATACCCTGGAGATTGTCGAGGAGTTGCCCGACGTGGACGTAGTCATCGTGCCCCTGGGTGGGGGGAGCGGCGCGGCGGGGGCGTGCGTCGTCGCCAAGGCCATCGACCCGGCCATCCAGGTCATCGCCGTCCAGTCAGAGCAGGCCCCGGCGGCCTACGAGTCGTGGCGGGCGGGCGAGCCGCGCAGCGCGCCGAACCGGACGTTTGCCGAGGGCCTGGCGACGGCGACGAGCTTCGCCCTGCCGCAGCGCATCCTGCGCGACAAGCTGGACGACTTCATCCTGGTCAGCGACGAGGCGCTGCGCGAGGCGATTGTCCTGATGCTGGAGCACGCCCGCTCGCTCTCGGAGGCGGCGGGGGCGGCCCCACTGGCGGCGGCGCTCAAGGTCCGCGAGCGGCTGGTGGGCAAGCGCGTCGTCCTCATCCAGAGCGGCGCGAACATCACGGTGGCGGGGCTGGGTGAGGCTCTCGCTGCCGCAGCCACTCACTAAACCGCATCTGGCGCGCCTGGACGACGTCCGGCCCGAAGTACGCCTGGTAGCCCTTCAGGACGCGCTCGCTAGTGTTGACGACCTCGATGCAGTCCGGCCGGTTGAGGTGGGGGTTGAGGGACGCGGCCTGGACGAGCATGTAGCGCACCTGGATGTCGGCGTCGGCGAGGGCGTAGCCGATGGCGACGAGGCGGTCCGCCGCGCGGAGCGCCGCCCCCGCCGCCGCCCAGATGTTGTCCAGGTGACGGTTGCCGTAGGCCTTGACGAGGCTGGGCGGGATGATGATCGTCTCGCGCGGCGTGCCGTCAATGGGACAGCCGATGTGCTTCGTGTCGGCACGCAGCGCGTACGAGGCGATGTCGTCCAGGGCAAACTCCCAGATGTTGTCGCACGTGGGGCAGGTGAGCCAGTTGAATGAGCCGTGAATCTTGAGGAGATGGACGAGCGGCCCGTTCCGCTGGGGCGTCTCGCGGATGAACTGGCTGCCCAGGTCGGTCACGATGCCGGCCTCGGCCAGGGCACGGTCGAGGAGCGTGTCATAGTTGAGGGCGATGATGGTGTCGCCGTCGGCGAGGCACGGGACGAAGTCGCGGTAGGGGTTATCGAGCGGCCTGGTCGTGTAGCGCGGCTGCCGCTTCTCGTCGTATTCCACGCGGCAGCCGACCAGGATATGCACCATCAGGCTGGTCAGGGCATCGCGCAGGGCAACGGGGTTCCAGCGCTGGCTGTGGATGCCAAACCTCGCCCGCTCGCGCGCCCCAATCTCCAGGATACCCCACAACCCATCCAGGTCGGGCAGCGCGCTGACGTCCAACTCACCGCGCTGGAAGACGTCGGCGATGAAGGCGAAGACGCGGGCGATGCGCTCGCGCTCCGCGCCGTCGAAGGCGTCGCCATCGGCCTGCCAGAGGGTGTACGCCGCGATGAGAATCTGACTGCCCAGGGCGACCCCCCCCTCGTGGGACGCGCCCGCGCCGAGAATGTAGACCGTGCTCATGTCGCCCCTCTCCCTCTCGCCAGCCCTGACAGTCCTCTAGCAAGCTCAAGGCCAGACGGCCCTCAATTCTACCCCCCGTTCGCCCGCTTGGCGAATACAATCTAGCCAGATGTCGATGTATAATGTGACCAGGAGGTGAGGCATGGCTAGCAAGCTCTATCGAACTCAGATTCTGCTCGAACCCGAACAGCACCGCCGCCTCGTCGAGATCGCGCGGCGCAAGCAGCGCAGCGTCTCCCAGGTGGTGCGTGACATGGTCCAGGCGCAGCTGAACGAGCAACCCCGAGTGGCAGACAAGGCCGAGCAGCGGCGACGGGAAATGTTCGAGCGCCTGCACCAGGAGTACGAAGACGCGGTCGCAGCGCGAGGTGGTCAACCGCCTGATTTTGACATCGTTGCTGCTATCAACCAGATGCGGGAGGAACGGGATGCCGATATCCTCGGCCTCAACCACGACGGCGTTCTGGACCACGGAGTTCACGGAACAGCGCGGAAAACGCAGAAGCGTCCTGTCTAGCCTATCCTCTTCCGTGCTGTCCGTGTTCTTCCGCGTCTTTCGTGGTCCAAGCACCTCGCCGATGCCCAACGTTCTCTGACTGACGCTCACACTCGCTGGGCACGCCCCTTGCTCGTGTTTCCCTTAAGAATCTGCAATTTTGATAGAAATCGTTGACCTGGCTTGCGACGACGCTAGCCCCACTTACGTATAGCGTGTAGGATTCATCTGGGCGGCCCCAGCCAAAGGGCCGGCCCACGTGTGCGGAGGTGGACGTGCGATGGACATTCTAACGAATCTGGCGACCGCGTTCGGGCTGTCGGCGTCAGCCGGCCTGAACGCCTATATTCCCCTCTTTATTCTGGCGGTGGTCGCCCGCTACACCGACTGGTTCAAGCTCAGCCCGCCCTATGACGTGCTGACCAGTCCCTGGGTCATCGGCGCGCTGGCCGTCCTCATCCTGATTGAGTTCTTCGCCGACAAGATTCCCATCGTGGACCACGCCAACGACGTGCTGGGGACGGTCATTCGCCCGGCCGCCGGCGCGCTGCTGTTCGCCTCGACCACAGGCGCGGTGAACGGCATCCAGCCGGAGATGGCCGTCGTCGCCGGCCTACTCATTGCCGGCACGGTCCACGCCGCGAAGGCGTCGGCGCGGCCCCTGGTAACGGCCACGACGGGCGGCCTCGGCAACCCCGTCGTCAGTACCGTCGAGGATACCGTGGCGACAGTCGTCTCGTTCGGCGCGATCCTGCTGCCGCTGCTGTTCGCGCTCATTGTCGCGGCCGGGTTCATTTGGGTGTGGTGGGCCATCCGTAGCTTCCGCCGCAGCCGCCGCCGCCCGCGCCCGACGTA
>CAZLBQ010000274.1:0-8442 GCA_964557745.1 uncultured Anaerolineales bacterium | reverse complement strand
GGGCGGGGGCCTCCGTCGGAGCGGGCGGCTCCGGTGGCGCGGCCGGCGGTGGGAGTTGGGGCGGCGCTGCTGCCGGTGGCGCGTCGCCTGCTGCGGCGGCTGACGAGGCGCTGGAGGCGCGGGGGCGCGGGGGCGCGACGCCGACCAGGGAAGCAATACGGCCCATCAGATTGCCGCGCCGTCCCGACGTTCCACCCGCCTCCTCCACCAGACCCCGCCGCAGGGCGGCCTCGGTGTAGAGGGGAAAGACAGGCTGCAAGGCCGCCTGCCACTCGTCGAGATGACTCGTATCGCCCTGGACCTGGGATTGGGCGACCAGGTCGGCGAGAGGGAACTTGCCCAGCCAGAACTGGTGCACGGCGGCGCTAGGCGCCCAAATCTCCAGGTTGGCGGGTAAGTCGGAACGGCCCACCTGGCCGCGCAGCGGAACCTGACGCCAGTCAAGCGTGAGGTCGGTACGGAGGTCGGTCAGATGGAACCCCAGGATGAGGCCTAGGGCGGTGAGGCGTTGGGCCAGGTCGGGCTGCTGGTTGAGGCGCTGCGAGAAGTCAGCGAAGAGCCTGTAAAGCTCGTTGGTATCGCGGATGACAGGCATGCGGAAGCACTCCCTAAGAACTGTGGCCTACATTGTACACCCCCCTGAGGCCAGGCGCAAGACCTGCCCACACTGTTGACCGGCGCGGGACAATGCTCCACATGTCACAAGGTTGCCAAGTTTGATGTTTGTGCTATACTACGGAACACTCGTGAGGGCCTGGGCTTAAGAGGAGGGGAATCAGTATGCAGAGGCCGCCATCTCACCATCATCTATCCCTCAGTCAACAATCCGTCAAACAGGCGATGCGGGCTGCCCACTCAGACCGCGCCCCCAACGAGCCGAAACCCGGTGGCAACAACATCTGGGAACATATCCTCTTTATCGTCTACAGCATGCCGCGCGCTATTCGCCTCGTGTGGGGCGCGGCGAAGGGCTACGCGCTCGCCAGCGGGATCATGACGACGTTGACGGGCTTTGTGCCGTTGGCCCAACTGTGGATCGGTAAGCTCATCATCGACGAGATCACCCGCGCGTCGCAAACGACGATGGATGCGAGCTATGTGCTGCGGCTGCTCCTTATCGAGTTTGGCATCGTGATGGGGAGCGAAGTCCTTAACCGGATTAACTCCTATCTCCAGGGCATCGTCGCTGACTTGATGAGCAACAGTATCAACAGCCTTATTCTGGAGAAGGCTACGACGCTTGATCTGGAAACGTTCGAGAACTCGACGTTCTATAACCAACTCCAGAACGCGCAGCGCGAAGCCTCGATTCGTCCCATTACGCTGGTCAACCAGGTCTTCGGCATCTTCCAGAGTACTATCACCTTTGTTTCGTTGCTGGCGGTGCTGCTGCGCTTCAACCCCTTGATTATGGGACTGCTGTTCCTGGCCGTCGTGCCCAACTTGTTTATCCAGAGTAAGGTGGCGGAGTGGGTGTATCTGCAGCAGAAGGCGCGTGTCAGTATCAACCGCCAGATGCAGTATCTGTCGTCGCTGCTGACGTCGGACCAGACGGCTAAGGAGATCAAGGTCTATCGCCTGGGTCAGTTCTTCATCGACCGCTATCGGTCGTACTTCGGCAAGATCTACAATGAGAACCGGGGTCTCGATCGCCGGCAATCGTACTTGAGCCTGTCCCTCTCGCTGCTGTCGAATATTGCCTTTTACCTCAGCTACGCCTATATCGTGTTCCAGACGGTCGTGGGCAATATCACGCTGGGCGACCTGACGCTGTATGTGGGAACCTTTCGCCAGGGCCAGGGTCTGCTGCGTTCGCTGCTGTTGTCGTTCTCTGGTCTCTACGAGGGCAACCTGTACCTGAGCAACCTGTACGCCTTCCTGGACCTGAAACCGCAGATTGAGAACGATAAGCCCGATCTCAAGCCCGCGCCGGATATGTTGACGGATGGCATCGAGTTCCGCCACGTCTGGTTCCGCTATCCGGGGGGGCGTGATTGGGTCCACAAGGACTTAAACTTCAAGGTGCGCCCCGGCGAGATCATCGCTCTCATCGGTGAGAACGGCGCGGGCAAGACGACGCTGATCAAGATGCTGACGCGGCTCTATGAGCCGACGGAGGGTGAGATTCTGGTAGACGGGGTTGACCTGCGGGACATCGACCCGCATAGCTGGCGCGAGAAGATCGGCGTTATCTTCCAGGACTATGTGCAGTACCAGATGACGGCGCGTGAGAATATCGGGCTTGGGAAGACGGACTCATTGGACGACTTCGACCGCGTGCGGCAGGCGGCCCACAGCAGCGGGGCGGATACCGTTGTCAGTAAACTGCCGCTGCGCTACGAGTCGATGCTTGGCAAGTGGTTCGACAACGGTCAGCAGCTTTCCGGTGGGCAGTGGAAGAAGATTGCTATCTCGCGCGGCTTCATGCGGGACGCGCCGATCCTCATTCTCGACGAGCCGACGGCGGCCATTGATGCGAAGGCCGAGCATGAGTTCTTCCAGCGGATGAAGAACCTGACCGTGGGCAAGACGACCTTCCTCATCACTCACCGCTTCTCGACGGTGCGCATCGCCGACCGCATCATTGTCATCGACCAGGGGCGGCTGGCGGAGCAGGGGACGCACAAGGAGTTGATGGCTCTCAACGGGGTGTATGCGACGTTCTATAACATCCAGGCTGAGGGCTTCCAGCAGCCGGAGGAGGACAAGCCGGCGGCGGACGGGGCGGCGGCGACCGCTGCGACAGCGGCCCCTGCTGTCGCAGGGGCGGACTAGCCCAGGGGTGTGAATGCTCCCTCGGTTGGCATGTTGAGAACGCTCCGTTGGCAACGACATTTGCGGAAGCACGAACCCTCCGGGCGGTCATGCCGAACGGAGTGAGGGGGCGGCTCTGGGGACGTTGGCAGAGCAGATGCCTCGCTGCGCTCGGCATGACAGTCGCAGGCTTCTTGCTGGCGCGACGGGGGAGAGGCCGACTGAAGGCGGCGCTACGAGGGGGCGGCGCTACGAGGGGAGGCGCGGTATTTGTAGGGCAACCGGCGCGGTGTAGGGTAGATGTAGGCTCGGTGTGGCGCGTGTGTGCGGCGGCAAGCCCCGGCCTCCGCTACACTATGAATACGCAAGGCGCTGACTAAGCCACGCAAGTAACGCGGGGGATGAGGCTGATGGCATTCGACAGTTTCCAGAAGGCGCTCACCCTCATTCTGTCGGATGCTCACCTGGCCCGCGACCTCGTCGATCCGTATCGGTTCTCGCGATGGGTCGAGCAGAACGCGTTCGACCTGGACGCGGCCGAGTGGCAACAGCTCCGACTGACGGTCGAGCGCAGCGCTCTTGATCTTCTGTGAGTCTTCAATAACCACCCCAATCACATCGCAGGGAGGAATGTACCATGGCCATCAATTCTGGCGCTCAGCTTCAGGCGGCTCTGCAGAACAAGGGCGCGTCGGACTACAACGCGGCCGTTGACTTTGCGCGCAGCACGAGCGACTATTCGCGCATCGCCAGCTACCTGACCACCGTCCTGGGCGAGACCGTCGAGATCATCGCGGCCGAGCAGTTCAAGCAGTCTGTCGGCTAGTCGTTGAGCAGGGCTGAGTAATTGAATAACGAAAAGCGGGGAGGTGAAGACCTCTCCGCTTTTTTGCTGCTCACAACCGCCATGACGCCTCGGTGCGAGGCGAGGTCTGTAAGGCAAGGCAGTTGGCGTGGGAGTTGTGTAGGCATGGTGTGGCGTAGCTGTCTGGCGCGCGCGGCAAATCAGAGTAAACTATGGGGTGATGGTCGAGTAACCCTTCCATGAGCCTTCCCAAAGGAGACCCCTACCATGGCGCTTAACTCTGTCGACGCCGTCCTGCAGGCTTTGTCGGGGCGAGGTCCCGCCGATACCAACCTGGCCCAGGACTATGCCCGCACTGTCTCGGACGACCAGCAATTCGTCAACCTGGTCGGCAACATCGTCGGCGACACGATTGACCTGAGTGTGGCCGCCGGGCTGCGTCGCGCCCTGGGCGGCTAAGCCCTCGGAGATTCGGCCCGCGATGTGAGGGAGCAGGCCGCGCCCGGCTGTGGGACGACGGCCTGCTCCCGCTGCCCAGCCCCTGGATGAAAGGAATCCCAAATGGCAATCTCACCTCAACTCGACGACGCCGTGTCCCTGCTCCAGCGCAAGCCTCTGTTGGAGGCGCAGCGTATTGTCAGCGACGACAACGAAATGCGGACGTTCATGCAGGAGAACAATCTCGTATTGACCGAGAGCGATATCATGGAACTGCGGTCCATCTTCCGCTAGCCGCCGCCGCGTCGCGGTGTACGCTGAGTGTAGGTTGGATGTGGCGGAGGTGTGCGGCGGCCAGCCGTCGGACGCGTATAATAGGGTTACGTCATCTCGAGCAGGAGTCCGCGTATGCTATCGGCTGCCTATCTCTCCGCTCTCAATCTGGTTCGCAACGCGACGCCTGAGCAACTGCGCCTGCTCCAGAACCCGCGCGAGCTTGAAATTGCGTTAAACGGCATTGGCATTACCAGCACCGATCTGGATCCGGAGGAGTTGCAGGCCTTGCGCGAGGAAATCACGCAGGGCGCCCGGCTGGCCTGAGCGACGGCCTGCGCGACGCGCGAACAGGACACCCCCATGGTGGTCAGACCCCGTGGGGGTGTTGCTTTGCCATCAGAACCGGCGGTCACTCCGAGAAGACCATGTCGCACACGACATGCGCTGGGGCAAGAACCTTGCGACTGTCATGCCGAACGCAGTGAGGCATCTGCTCTGGCGGCGTTTCCAGAGGAGACCCCTCACTCCGTTCGGGGTGACAGCGGAAGGTTCTGAGCAGCGGAGCGAGGAGTCTGCGCTGGCGACGTGGGCGGAGCAGATGCCTCGCTGCGCTCGGCATGAGAGGCAGCGCCAACTGAAGTCGGCGCTACACGGTCGACGCGACATTGTCAGCGCAGCTTGCCGAGCCGGAGCGCGTGGCGGTAGGCCAGGTACAACTGGTCGGCGGTCAGGCGGGGATAGGCGGCGCGAATCTCTTCTAGCGTGTACCCCATGTCCAGCGCGGCGCGGATGTACTCACCCAGGATGCGCGTGTCCCGTCCGTCGGGCGGGGTCGGCAAGGGCGGGCGCGGGGCGGGCGGGACGCTCATGCTGCGCGCTGGGCAAACTCGGTGCGGACGGCGGCGGCCAGGTCGGGCTGGGTCAGGACCTCCAGCGCCGTCAGCGCCATTGCTTTCGCCGCCCGCAGCATGTTCTCGCGGCCCAGGTCCGACGCGGAGCACGCGACGACCTGGGGCGAGTGGCCGGGGATCGGCTCGCCGCTGATGGCGAAGCTGCCCTGCGAAGCCGGCGCGACATGGCTGACGTTGCCGAAGTCCGTCGAGTACATGCCGACGGCGGGGCTGTCGGGCGTCAGGTCGAAGCCCATGCGCGCCAGGTTGGCGCGGTAGCGGCGACCGAGGGCGTAGTTCGGGCGCATGTCGTCGTAGGGATAGCCCATTTCGCAAATCTTGACCTCGGCGCCTGTCATCAGCGCCGCGCCCTGGGCGATACGGTCGACCTTGGCGGCGACCTCGTCCACCATTGCCCGCTCGGGGGCGCGGACCAGAAACACGGCGGCGGCGTAGTGGGGGACGACGTTGGGCGCGTCGCCGCCGTGGGAGATGATGCCGTGGATGCGGACCTCGTCGTGGACGTGCTGGCGCAAGGCATCGATGCCGGTGAACAGGTGGATGACGGCGTTCAGGGCATTGACACCCTGCCAGGGATCGGCGGCGGCGTGGGCGGTCGCGCCGAAGAACTCGTACTGGCGGTGGGAGACGGCCAGGCAGCGCCCGCTGCCCGGCTCGGCCGGGGCGCTCGTGACGTTACCGCCGTGGTGGACCATCAGGACGGCGGTGACGTCGTCGAACAGGCCGGCGCGGACCAGGGGCACCTTGCCGCCGCCGCCCTCCTCGGCGGGGGTCCCGAAGACGATCACCCGCCCGCCCGTCTCGGCGAGTACATCCTTCATGCCCAGCCCGGCGGCGACCGTCGAGGCGGCGATGAGGTTGTGGCCGCAGCCGTGGCCCAGCCCGGGCAGGGCGTCGTACTCGGCCAGGAAGGCGACGGTCGGCCCCGGCCGGCCGCTGTCGAGGGTGGCGGTGAAGGCGGTCGGCATGTCGCACACGCCGCGCTGCACCTGGAAGCCGTGGGTCTCGAAGGTACGCGTCAGCAGGTCGGAGGCGAAGCGCTCCTCATAGCCGAGTTCGGGGTGAGCGTGGATGGCATCCGCGACCTCGAAGACGAGGGGGCGGTGGTTGTCGATCGCCGCGAGGAGGCGATCATCAAGGGCAGTCGGGGCCATAGTGTCTCCCTGGTGGCGGGGTGGGAAGGCCGGGCGACGACGACTACTGCATGTGCTGCGTCAGGCCGTCGCGGTTGTGGATGGTGATGCGGTAGTTGCGGTCGACCGAGATGTACTTGCGCTGCTTGTAAAATGACATAATCTGGTTGACGCGCTCGCGCGACGCGCCCACCAGGTCGGCGATGTCGCTCTGGGTGAGGCGAATGGGAATCAGCGTGTCGCCGCCCGACTGGGGCTGGCCGTACTTGTCGGCGAAGGCGAGCAGGTGGCGGGCGACGCGCCCGTAGACGTCCAGGGAGGCGAAAGCCTGGATGCGCTCGTTGGCCATGCGCAGCCGACGCGACAAGATGCGGGTCAGGTTGAGGGCCAGGGCCGGCATGGTGCGCAGGCCTTCCTGGAAGGAGGCGCGGTCCATCCAGACGGTGACTGTCTCTTCCAGCGTCAGCGCGCTGGCCGAGCGGCCCAACTGGTCGATGACCGCCATCTCCCCCAGCACGTCCCCGGCCCCCGCGATGTCGATGATGACGTCGGCGCCGCTGGCCTGCTCGACGTGGATGCGAATCGTCCCGCTCATGATGATGTACACGACCTCGGCGGGCTGCTCGACGCTGAAGATTGTCGTGTTGGCCGTGTACGTCTGGCGGCGCAGGCGCTCATTGACCCAGGCGAGCTGGTCGCGGCTGAGGTCGCGGAAGAGGGGCAGGGCGTTGAGGGTGTTAGGGTCGGAGACAGCGGGCATAGATACCTCCGTAAGTCTCGGCATTATAGGCGGCTTTAGTGGCGTGTCAAGAACATCGGTGGTATAATCCGGCCTAATTTGCTAAGGCTGAGTGTCAGGCATGACTGAGCTTCGTGGGGCGCGCGTCGGTCAGTGGGCGGCGCGCGCGGCGCCAATCGTACTCGTGGGTGTGGCGTTTCTACTGCGCGCCTATCATCTCGCCACGCCGCCGCTGGCATGGGACGAGGGGTGGAGTCTGGCGATCAGCCAGCTCCCCCTGGCGGAGTTGGCCTATCTGACCGCCTACGACGTGCACCCGCCCGGCTACTACCTCTTGCTCAAGCCCTGGCTGGCCCTGGGGCATAGCGAGTTTGTCATCCGCTACGTGTCGCTCGTCGTCGGCGTGCTGGCCGTGCCGCTGGCCTACCAGGCGGCGCGGGTGTGGGTGGGCCGCGAGGGCAAGGCGGCCCAACGGGTCGGGTGGCTGGCGGCGGGGTATGTCGCCATTGCGCCGCTGCTGATCTACTACTCCCAGGTGGCGCGCATGTACGCCTTGTGTGTCAGCGGCGCGCTGCTGGCGACGTGGGGGCTGCTGCGCTGCCTTGATCCGCGCTCGCCCGCGCCGTGGCCGGGCCTGCTGGGCTGGCTGGTCGGCGCGCTGGTCGCGGTCTACTCCTTCTACTATAGTCTCCTGGCCCTGGCCGGGCTGGCGCTGTACGCCGTCTGGCGCAGCCGCCCTCTGTGGCGAACGACGGCGGGGCGGTGGGGGCTGGCGCGGCTGGGGGGCGCGAGCGTGGCGCTGGTCGTGCTATACACGCCGTGGCTCGTCTACACCGCCGAGCCGGTCCTCGACCGAGTCGCGGGCCGCGCGGGCGCGGAGACGGGATCGCGGCTGGAGCAGATTGTCAACTTGTTAAGCGCGGGCGTGTTTGCCCTGGTCTTCGGCTACGGCCCGGGCTGGCCGGCCGTCTGGGCGCTCGGCGCCGTGGTGGCCGCCGGGGTCGCTGTGGTCGTCTGGCGGTGGCGGGGCGCAGGGGCGCCGTTGCCCGTGGCCCTGCTTGTCTTGCCGCTGCTGGCCATCGGCTTGACGCTGCTGGGGGTCGCCGCCGGAACCCAGGCGCACATGTTCGCGGCGCGCTACACCATTGGGGCCAGCCCCTTCCTGGCCCTCGCCGTCGCCTACGGTATCGCGGCGCTGGGCGGCACGTCGCGGCGGCTGGGGGCGGTGGCGTTGGCGGTCGTGGCGCTGGCGTCGCTGTGGCCGCTTGGCTCCGGCGACGTGTACGCTAAGGAACTCGAACGCAGCGGGGCGTGGGATCCGGCGGCGGACGCACGGACATTGCGGGCGGCGGGGGCACGGGCGGACGACATTGTGGTCTTCAACCT
>CAZLBQ010000273.1:0-8445 GCA_964557745.1 uncultured Anaerolineales bacterium | reverse complement strand
CGCCATGAACCTGTCCGTCGTCATCCCCAACCTCAACTCGCCCGTCCTCGACCAGACCCTGGCCGCGCTGGCCGACCAGACCTGGCCGCGCGCCCAGACCGAGGTCGTCGTCGTCGGGCTGGACCGCTACGGCCACGTGGCCCGCTTCCCCTTCGCCCGCCTGCTCGACACGCGCACGCCCGCCAGCGCCGCGCGGGCGCGCAACCTGGGCGTCCAGGCCACGACGGGCGCGGTCGTCGTCTTCCTCGACGCCGACGGCGTCCCGCGCCCCGACTGGCTGGCGCGCTACGCCGCCTGGTTCGCCCGGCCCGACGTCGCCGTTGTCGGCGGTGGCGTCACCTTCGCCTGGGACGCGCCCTACTGGAGTGTGGCCGAGAACATCAGCACGTTCTACCCGACCCACGTCTCGGCCCCGCCGGGCGAGCGGCCCAACCTGCCGACGCTCAACCTGGCCGTCCGCCGCGCCGCCCTGTACCGCGTCGGCCTGTTCGACGAGCGCTATCCCAAGGCGGCGGGTGAGGACACCGACCTGACCGTCCGCCTGCGCCGCGCGGGCTACCCCCTCCACTTCGACCCGGCTATCGTCGTCGAGCACCGCCAACAGCGCGCCACGCCCCGCGCTGTCTGGCGTAAGGCGTGGGATATGGGTTACTACTCGCTCAAGGTGGACCCGCGCTACGAGGCTGACATGGGCCTGCCGCGCCCGCTGCGCCACCCGCTGGCGTTGCGCCTCGCCTCGCCCGCCGTGGCCGCGTCGGTCACACTGGACGTCTACCGCAGCCGCCCGGCGCTGCGCCGCCGCCCGGTCTGGCCGGGCGTCTACCTCGCCAAGCTCGCCTGGTGCTGGGGCGCGGCCCACCGGCTGGCCGGACACCGCTCTCCGTGATCCGCTCGGCGCCGCCGGCGCGCCTCTGCCCCAACTTTACACAATCTTTACTCGCGCCTTATCCTGACTTGAATATCCCCCGCTATCATGGTATTATGGAGGTCTCTGTCAACTCCTTCCTCTCTGTGCCCTCTGTGTTCTCCGCACTTCAACTTATGCCGACGGAGGTGATATGACCGAGCTTGTCAATCCCATTGTGCGGCGCTGGCAGCGCGAGGCGACGGACGATCCCGACACGTTCTGGGGCAAGGCGGCGAGCGCGCTCCCCTGGTTCAAGCCCTGGGATAAGGTCTTCGAGTGGGAGCCGCCCACGTTCCGCTGGTTCGTCGGCGGCGAGACCAACCTGGCCTACAACGCCCTGGACCGCCACGTCCAGGCGGGCTGGGGCGGCCACACCGCCATGATCTACCTCACCGAGCGCGGCGAGCAGCGGCTGTTCACCTACGCTCAGTTGAAGCGCGAGGTCGAGCGGCTGGCGGCGGCCCTGCGCGGCATGGGCGTCGAGAAGGGCGACCGCCTCACCATCTACATGCCCGTCTGCCCGGAGGCCATCGCCCTCATGCTGGCGACGGTGCGCATCGGGGCCATCCACTCCGTCGTCTTCGCCGGCTTCGGCGCGGGTGCGCTGGCGGACCGCGTGTCGGCCAGCGGCTCCAAGCTCGTCTTCACGGCCGATATCACCTACCGCCAGGGCAAGGACATCGCGCTCAAGGGTATCGTGGACGAGGCGATGCAGTTGGGCGGGCAGGCTGTCGAACACGTCGTCGTCCTCAACCGCAGCGGCAAGGACATCCCCATGACCTCCGGCCGCGACATCACGTGGCAGGAGTTTGTCAAGAAGGGCGAGGGACAGAGCAGCGAATACGTCCCGATGGAGGCTAACGAGGCGGCGTTCATCCTTGCCACGTCGGGCACGACGGCCAAGCCCAAGCTCGCCATCCACAGCCACGGCGGCTACCAGGTCCACGTCCACAGTATGGGCCAGTGGGTGTTTGGCCTCAAGCCCACCGACGTCTGGTGGTCCACGTCGGACATCGGCTGGATTGTCGGCCACAGCTACATCGTCTATGCGCCGCTGCTCGTCGGCTGCACGACTGTAGTCTTCGAGGGCGCGCTGACCTACCCCGACACCTCCGTCCTGTGGCGGATCATTCAGGACTTTGGCGTGACGGGCGTCTTTACCTCGCCGACGGCGGTGCGCCTCCTGATGCGCTACGGGACCGAGCCGTCGCAGGGCTTCGACCTGTCGTCGCTGGAGCGGGTGTTCTGCGCGGGTGAGGTGCTCAACCCGCCGGCCTGGGAGTGGCTCCAGAAGGAAGTCCTCCACGACCGCATCCCGGTCATCGACCACATGTGGCAGACCGAGACGGGCGGCCCCATCTTCGGCAACCCCTACGGCATCTCGATGCTGCCCATCAAGCCCGGCTCGGCGGGCATCCCGCTGCCGGGCATCGAGGCCGTCGTCATGGGACCGGAAGGCGAGCCGGTCCCGCCGGGCGAGAAGGGCATCATGGCCATTACGCGGCCCTTCCCCGGCCTGACGGCGCGGCTGTGGGGCGAGCCGGAGCGCTACGGGCGCGACTACTGGAACCGCATCCCCGGCATGTACTACGTCGGCGACGCGGCCCACATCGACGAGGACGGCTACGTGTGGTTCTCTGGCCGCGCCGACGAGATCATCAAGATCGCGGCGCACCGCCTGGGGACCATCGAGGTCGAGACGGCGTTCCTCAAGCACCCGTCCGTCGCTGAGGCGGGCGTCACCGGCCACCCGGACGAGTTGCGCGGCGAGGTCATCTCGGCGTTCATTGTCTTGAAACAGGGCAAGGAGCCGTCGGACGCGCTGCGTAAGGAGTTGCTGGACACGGTGCGGCGCGAACTGGGGCCGGTGGCGGTGATCGGCGAACTCAACTTCGTCAACATGCTGCCCAAGACGCGTAGCGGCAAGATCATGCGCCGCGTCCTCAAGGCTGTCACGCTGGACAAGGACCCCGGCGACATCTCGACCATTGAGGATGGCTCGTCGGTCGAGGAGGCGCGTCACGCCTGGGAGGAGATGCGCGCCAGCCGCGTCAAGGTTCTCAGTTGAACCCTGCAGGTTGCAGATTGACAGGAGGTTGAAAGCTGAAGGTTCTAGGTTGCAGGTTACTCAACCAATTCTGACCTTCAACCTTCAACCTGTAACTTGCAACCTGCAACCTTCAACCTGCGACCTGCAACCCCAGCAGGGCTTCCGCCAGCACCCGCCGCAGGGCCGCCTCGCGCTGCATAGCCTGGGCCAGTTCGTCGGTATGGCACAGCGCGACGGCATCGTCCTCGAACAGGTCGGCGCTGAGGGTGAGGACGCGGCTGGTCGCGTCGTAGGTCCACTGGCGCGGCGGCGCGAGGGGCGCGACGCGGAGGGTTGCCACCTGCGCTCGAAGTGGTGATAATTCGTCTCGATCAAGCACGGTCGTCAACGCGACGCGCGCTGCGTCGCCCGCCATTATTCTCATAGGAGGCTGCCTCGTATGACCGATCTGGTACTCGAAGCCCGGCGGAACGCGGACATTGAAGCGGCGGAGCACGAAGTATACCAGCCCGACGAGAGTGTTGTCGAGCAATCGTACATCAAAGACCCGGACGCCTTCTATGCCGAGTCCATTGCCGACATTCCGGCCTTCTGGGCCAAGCAGGCCGAGAGCCTGGAGTGGTACCAAAAGTGGGACAAGGTGCTGGACGACAGCCGCGCGCCCTTCTACCGCTGGTTTGTCGGCGCCAAGACCAACATCGTCCACAACGCCCTCGATCGCCACGTCAAGACCTGGCGCAAGAACAAGCTGGCTCTCATCTGGGAGGGCGAGCCGGGCGACGAGCGGACGATGTCCTACCACGCCCTGTGGCGCGAGACGAACAAGTTCGCCAATGTCCTGCGCAGCATGGGCGTCAAGAAGGGCGACCGCGTCACCATCTACATGGGCCGCATCCCGGAGATCGTCATCGCTATGCTGGCCTGCGCCAAGATCGGGGCCATTCACTCCGTGGTGTTCGGCGGCTTCTCCGAGAACGCGCTGGCCGACCGCATCGAGGACGCCCAGAGTCGGGTGCTCATCACCCAGGACGGCAACTGGCTGCGTGGCAAGATCATCGACCTCAAGGCCATCTCCGACGCCGCCGTGCGCCGCAGCCCGGTGGTCGAGAAGATCATCGTCGTGCGCCGCACGGCCAACCCGGTGACGATGGAGGCCGGGCGCGACTTCTGGTACCACGACCTGATGAGCCTGCCCATCGCCACGGGCCAGGCCGAGACCGAGGTGATGGACGCCACCGACCCGCTGTACATGCTCTACACCTCCGGCTCGACGGGCAAGCCCAAGGGCCTGGTCCACATGCACGGCGGCTACCAGGTCGGCACGGCGATGACGCTCAAGTACGCCTTCGACATCGGTGACGAGGACCGCTGGTGGTGCGCCGCCGACCCCGGCTGGGTCACAGGCCACAGCTACATTGTCTACGCGCCGCTCATTCTGGGCCTGACCTCGTTCATGTTCGAGGGCGCGCCCAACTACCCCTACCCCGACCGCTGGTGGCAGTTGGTGGCGAAGTACAGCATCACCCACTTCTACACCGCGCCGACGGCCATTCGCGGCCTGATGCGCTTCGGGCCGGCCTGGCCGCGCCGCCACGACCTGTCGAGCCTCAAGGTGCTGGGCACCGTGGGCGAACCCATCAACCCCGAAGCCTGGCGCTGGTACTACAAGCACATCGGCCAGGAGCGCTGCCCCGTCATCGACACGTGGTGGCAGACCGAGACCGGCGCGTTCATGATTACGCCGACGCCCGCCCGCGCCCTCAAGCCTGGCTCGGCCACGAAGCCCTTCCCCGGCATCGTCGCCGATGTCGTGGACGAGAACGGCGCTTCGACCCAGCCCGACGAGGAAGGCTTCCTGGTCATCAAGCACCCCTGGCCGTCGATGCTGGCCGGCATCTACGGTGACCCGGACCGCTACATCAACACCTACTGGAGCAAGTATCCGGGGATGTACCTGGCGGGCGACGCGGCGCGCCGCGACCCCGACGGCTACTTCTGGATTATCGGCCGCATCGACGACGTCATCAACGTGTCGGGCCACCGCCTGGGGACGGCGGAGATCGAGAGCGCCCTGGTGAGCCACCCGGCCGTCGCCGAGGCCGCGGCCATCGGCCTGCCCGACGAGGTCAAGGGCCAGGGCATCCACGTCTGGGTGCTGCTGCGCGATGGCTACCAGGCGTCGGACACGCTGGCCGAGCAGCTCAAGCAGCACGTGCGCAAGGAGATCAGCCCCATTGCCACGCCGGACAAGATCATGTTCCCGGCCAGCCTGCCCAAGACGCGCAGCGGTAAGATCATGCGCCGCGTCCTCAAGGCCCGCGCCCTGGGTATGCCAGAAGGCGACGTCTCGACGCTGGAGGAGTAGCCCCTTCGCCATCCTGCGCCGCCTCTCCCTATCGTCTGTAACGCGCTCCCACCCGCCCCCTCTTCCTGTCAGGAAGAGGGGGCTTCCCTTTATTAGCATGTCAATCTTGTATGCTTAGGCAGTGATGCGCCCTCTTCTTAATAGGGCGCATACCGTCATTGAAAGGCAGCAGTCAGTGACAGTTAGCACAGAGTATCCATATTCCACAGTCCGTCACCTCACGCGGCTTGTTCGCTACTGGCCTGTCCAGGTCGCCTGTCTTTGGTTGGCCTCCCTGGTCGTATGTTACGGGGCAGCCGTCGTAGGCGGCAACTTGCTGGCGACGTGGCGCGGCTGGGGAGGAGGCGTGTGCTGCACTTCATTGGAGGAGGCGGCTAGCCTTAACAAAGCGCTGGTGCGGTATGACTCGGGCTACTATCTCACTATCGCGCGCGACGGCTATTCAGCCGATGGCAGCGACCGGGCTTTCTTCCCTCTCTATCCCTATGCCGTCCGCTGGTTAGCCGGAATCTCGGGCCTCGACGTGTTTGGAGCCGGCCTGGCCCTCTCGGCGATCAGCTTTCTCGCCTGTGCGCTCCTCCTCTTTACCATCATCCAGGACTACGCCGATAGATCAGTCGCTCTCGCTACGGTTGCCTCGCTGCTTTTCTTCCCGCTGGCGTTTTTCGGCTTTGCCTTCTATGCCGAAGCCGTGTTTCTGGCCTTCGGGTTGGCCGCCGTTCTCCTGGCGCGCAGAGGCAAATTCGTTCTGAGTGGGGCGTGCGTTGCGCTGGCCTGCATGACGCGCCCGGCCGGCTGGCTGTTGGCGATTCCCCTGGTGATCGAGTCGGTCAACCAGCGTGATTGGCGACCGAGACGAGTGCTGGCTCTGGGTGTCGGGGGCCTCATCGCGCCCCTGGGGATGTTCGTATCGCTGTATTCGATTCCGTTTGAACATCAAACCTGGCGTCTTTGGGAGCCATACTCCGAGCTGGTGCGGACAGAGTGGAAGAGCTACATCACGTGGCCGTGGATGTCCATCATCGACGCGTCGCAGGCTCTGCTGTTCGGGACTGGTATCAGTCCAGATTGGTTTGCCAGAGCTATAACGGCCTTCGAGCTGCTGCTCTGTCTGGTCGCGCTGTTTAGCCTTGTCGTGTGCCGCAGGGTGATGCCCTTAAGTCTTTACTTGTATATGCTCTGTTCAATCCTCTATTATCTCGCCTATCATGGACCGTATGGCTACGGGCTTGAAGATTTTCCCCGCCACTTGTTTGTCGTGTTTCCGTTCTACGCATTCTTCTCCGCCGTCGTGTGGCAGCGACGCAAAACCCTGTTCAAGCTATGGCTGGGTACGTCCATCCTGATGTTGATGATATTGTCAGCCTGGTTTGGCAGCGGCCGCTGGGTCTCTTGAACCCAAGGGACGCCCGTGGTGTATAATACGGGTGGAGGTGAGAGGCCATGTCAAACACTCTCGAAACTGCCACCCGAATCAAACAGGACGGCCTGATCGCCATTCTGCGCGGCGACTTTCCCCTGGACCACATCCTGGCGATTGCCGACACCCTGCAAGGGGCAGGTATCTCGATTCTCGAAGTGACCCTCAACAGCGCGGGCGCGTTGCAGGCGGTGGCCGCGCTGCGCCAGGCGTGCGACGGCCTAATGCTCATCGGGGCAGGGACGGTGCGGACGGCGGCGCAGGCCGAGGCCGCCCTCGACGCGGGGGCCGAGTTCCTCGTCGCCCCCAACTTTGACGCTCACGCCGTCGCCCGCGCCCAGGCGCGGGACATCCTGTTCCTGCCCGGCGTCTTCACCCCGACCGAGGCCGAGACGGCGTTTCGGGCGGGCTGCACGATGGTCAAGCTCTTCCCGGCCGACGTGGTCGGCCCGGCGTACATCAAGGCCCTGCGCGCGCCCCTCAACGACATCGAGTTTGTCCCGACGGGCGGCGTCAACGTTGAGACCATCCCAGGGTTTGTCAAGGCGGGGGCGGTGGCGGTGGGCATTGGCGGCGCGCTCATCACCAATGCCCAGCAGCCGCTGAGTGAGATTGCTCAGCGCGCCCTGGCGTTGCGGCGGGCGTGGGAGCAGGCCCATGCCTGAGCCGCGCTTCGACCTGACGACCCTCGGCGAGATTATGATTCGGCTGAGCGTGCCGCTCGGCCACCGCCTGGAGGACGCCCGCCAGCTAGACCTGGCGCCGGGCGGGGCCGAGGGCAACGTTGTCTTCGCCCTGGCCCAGTTGGGGCGTCGCTGCGCCTGGGCCAGCGCCTTGCCCCAGAACCCGCTGGGCCGCCTCATCGCCACCCACCTACGGGCGGTGGGCGTCGATCTGAGCGCCGTCGTCTGGTCGCCGACCGGCCGCGTGGGTCTCTACTGGGTCGAGTTCTCCGCGCCGCCGCGTCCCATCCAGGTCGTCTACGACCGCGCCGACTCGTGCGCCGCCCACATGCAGCCGGACCAGATCGACTGGGACACTCTGCTCGACACGCGGCTGGTCCATGTGACGGGTATCACGCCAGCCATCTCGCCGTCCTGCCGCGCCGTGGTGGCGGAACTGGTCCAGCGCGCCCATGCGGCCGGCGTTCCCCTCAGCTTTGACATCAACTACCGCGCCCGGCTGTGGACGGAGGCGGAGGCGCGCGAGACCCTGCTGCCCCTGGTCCAGGGCGTGGACTTACTCTTCTGCGGCCAGGCCGACGCGGGCCGCATCTTTGGCCTGTCGGGCGAGCGCGAGGGTATCCTGCGTCGGCTAGCCGAGCAGACGGGGGCGAAGAACGTGGTGACGACCTTTGGGGTAGACGGCGCGATGGCCTGGGATGGGCAGCGGCTGTGGCACGAGCCGGCCCTGCCGGTCCAGATTCTAGACCGCCTGGGCGCGGGCGATGCGCTGGCGGCGGGCGTGATTCACGGCTGGCTCAACGGCAGCCTGGCCGAGGGGCTGCGCTACGGTGTGGTGCTGGCCGCGCTCATCCTCACCCAGTATGGCGACATGGTGCTGACCACGCCGGATGAGGTCGAGATGCTGCTGACGAGCACGGGGGGCGGCGTGATGCGGTAGGCGGTGGACCTAACCCCCCGACCCCCTTCCCTACGAGGGAAGGGGGAGCAGACCCCCCTCTCCTCCCAGGCGAGGGGCCG
>CAZLBQ010000272.1:0-8458 GCA_964557745.1 uncultured Anaerolineales bacterium | reverse complement strand
GCCAGTTCGGCCTCCAACGCGGGAACGGGCGGGAACGCCTTGCGTGGCACGTCGACATGGAGCAGCCGGGCTTCGAGCGTGTCCGCCCCGGCCAACTCAGCGGCGCTGGCCGGGCGATGCGCCCACGTCCCCAGGTCCGCCCCTGACGGCTTGATGCCGGTGTAGACAAAGGCCGTCCCGGCCGGCGGCAGGGCTTCGACGGCGGAGGCCACCGCGTAGCCCAACTGGCGGCCGTTGCGGTCGGCGACGGCCGCGTCGCCCACGAAGCCCTCGCGCGGCCCCAGGTCGCCCGACGCGCCCTGGAGGAACAGGGCGGGTGCGCCAAAGGCGCGCTCCAACACCTCCCGCGCCGCGCCGACAAAGTCGGGTGATAGCAAGCGGTTCTCCCAGGCCAGCGTTGTAGGGTGGCAGGCGTAGTTGAAGAGGATGGCCCGTGTCTCGCCGTTGTCGTCGCTGACTCGGCCCACGAGCAGCGTGTCGTCGGCGCGCCGGGTCGAGTTGAAGCCACACGCCCACGCGTCCGCCTCGGCGTCCCAGAAGTCGCGGTTACCCGCCAGGTCGCAGCGGCCCCAGCCCCACGTCACCCAGCCCGGCGTCAGGCTCTCCTGCGCCGTCACCACCGCCTCTCCGATGCGCTCGCCCAGCAACCTCAGATATGGCTCGATGTACTCGCCACCTGGCAGGTCGGCCAGCTTGGAATTGACGTTCGGCCCGGCGTGGGTGTGGGACATGTTGATGAGCAGGGCCGACTCGTCCAGTCGGGCGTGTTCCAGAACGGCGCGGCGGACGGCCCACTCGTCTTCCAGGTTCTGGAACCAGCCGATGTCCACCGCGACGAGCGCCAGGCGGGTGTCCGAGTCCAGCCCGGCGAAGACAACGGCCGTCGCGGTCAGCGGGCGGTGGACGCCCTCGGCCTGGTCGTGGGCAGCGGCTCCCCAGGTGCGGTGGTAGATGCCGACGGGCGGGGTGATGTCGCGCTCGGCAACGCCGATGCGGCAGCGGGTGGTGGGCGTGGTGACGAGGGGCATATCGTTCCTCCTGCGGGTTGTCTACATGCGGCCATTATACCAGAAGCGGCGGCGCCTGTCCTGTCCAACGTTGCGTAATCAGGCCACTGGGGGTATCATGAGGCGACGCTGAAGCCCGTTTCGACAGGAGGCGCGTTTGTTCCGCTCGGTACGCAGTGTGCTGCGCCGCGACATCGTCCTGATCTGCCTGGTCATGCTGGCCGCCAACCTGGTCATGGGTCTGGTCGTGCCCACGTTTCCGGTCTACGCCGTCGGGCTGGGCGCATCGCTGGCCCTGGTGGGACTCCTGGGGGCCACCGCCAGCGCAACCCAGTTCCTAACCTCGCCCCCGCTGGGGGCGCAGTTCGACCGCCTGGGTCGCCCACTGACTCTCGCCATCGGCCTGCTCCTGCTAGCCGCTGCGCTGGCCGTGTTCGCCTTCTCGCCCGCCGCGTGGCCGCTGCTGGTGGGCCGGGTGCTGCTGGGCCTGGCGTCGGTCGCCATCTTCACCACGGGCGCAGCGTACGTGGGCGAGATTATCCAGCCGCAGGAGCGCGGCCCAGCCTTCGGGCTGTACGCGGCAGCAACCGCGGCCGGCCTGGTGCTCGGTCCGCTGGTCAGCGCGGCCCTCCTGGCCCCGTTTGGCATCGCGGGCAGCTACCTGGCCGGGCTGGTGATCGCCCTGCTCGGCGCGGCCCTCGCCCTGGGCGGCTTGCGCGATACCCGCCGCCAGCGGGCGGGCGTCAAGTCGGTGCGCAGCTTCGTCTCGTGGCGCGCCAGCCGCGAGACGCTGCGCGAGCCGCCCCTGCTCGCCGTCAGCCTCGGCAATCTCCTCACCAACGCTACCTTTGGCGGCCTCATCGCCACGTTCTTCCCGCTGTACGCGGCGCAACTCGGCGCGGCCCAGGTCACCGTCAACATGGTGTTCGCCGGGCGCGCCCTGGCGTCCACCCTGAGCCGCTGGCCCCTGGCCTCCCTCGTGCCGCGCGCCTCGGCCTGGCTCGTCCTCGCCCTGGCGCTGGCGCTCAACGCCCTGCTCATCCTCGGCATGGCGCTCACCGCGAACGTCGCCGCGCTGGCCGTCCTGCTCATCGGCGAGGGCATCGCTTACGCGGCGTACCTGAGCGGCGGCAGCGCCTTCGTCGCCCAACACACCACGCCCATGACGCGCGGGACGGCCATCGGCGTCTACAGCCTGGCGGGCAGCCTGGGCGCGCTGGCGGGGCCGCTGATGCTGGGCGTCATCGCGGAGGTGTGGGGTGTACGGGCCGCCTTCTGGGCCACGGCGCTCCTGGCCGGGCTGGGCCTCCTGAGCCTGGGCTGGCTGTACACGCAGCGCGAGCGCCGGCTGGGCGGCTCCGAGCGCGCGCCGCAGCCGGCGCTGGACGAGGACGGGTAGGAGCTGGCGCTCTGTAGTCGCCCGCGCTGCGCAGAACCTTCCGCTGTCACTGGGAACGGAGTGAGGAGTCTGCTGTGGAGGGATGGCGGAGCAGATGCCTCACTTCGTTCGGCATGACAGTCGCAAGGTTCCGGCGGATACAAGGGTCGACGCCTACAGTCGTCGCGGCCAGGCGACGACGGGCAGGTCGGTGTCGGCCTCGATTTGGAGGAGGCGGTTGTACTTCGCCAGCCGCTCCGACTGGGTGATGGACCCCACCTTGATCTGGTCGCCGCCCCACCCAACGGCCAGGTCGGCCAGCCAGTTATCCTCGGTCTCGCCAGAGCGGGCGCTGACCGTCACGCGCCAGCCCGCGTCGCGCGCCAGCCGCAGGGCCTCCGCCGCCTCGGTCAGCGTGCCAATCTGGTTGACCTTGAGTAGCAGCGCGTCGGCGGCGTCGGCCGCGATGGCGCGCCGGATGCGCTGCGGGTTGGTGCACAGCAGGTCGTCACCCAGCACGAGCGCCCGCCCTGCGACCCGCGCCTTCCACAGCGGCCACGCGGCCCAGTCGTCCTCGGCCAGCCCATCCTCGACACTGACAATTGGATAGGCGTCCAGCCAGCCCGTCAGCCGCTCGATCATCCCCCTGCTGTCCAGAGCCGTGTCGCCCAGGTGGTAGCGCCCGGCGCGGTAGAAGTGGCTGGCGGCGACATCCACCGCCAGCGCCACGTCGCGCCCCGGTTCCAGCCCGGCGGCGCGGATGGCGGCGACGGCGTCGTCGAGCATCGTCTCAGCAGCGGGGAAGGGCGGGGCCAGGCCGCCCTCGTCGGCGGTCAGCGCCCGCATGCCGTACTGCTGGCGGGTCAGGGCGGACGCCGCCTGGTAGACGGCGTAGGTCATCGCCAGGCTGTCGTCGATGGTCGCCGCCCTTGGCACGACCAGGACGTCCTGGATGGGGACCTGGCCGCCGGCGTGCTTGCCGCCGCTGAACAGATTAATCGTCAGGCGCGGCAGCGTGCGCGGCGGGCTACCCAGCAGCTCAGCGAAGTGGCGGTAGAGCGGGACGGCGCGCCGGGCGGCGTGGGCGCGGGCGAAGGCCAGCGAGACGGCCAGAATGGCGTTCGCGCCCAGGCGGGCCTTGTTGGGGGCGCCGTCCAGGGCGATGAGAGCGGCGTCCAGGTCGGCCTGGGTGGCGAAGTCGCAGCCGGCGACAGCGTCGCAGATGTCCTCGCCGATGTGGGCCGCCGCGCGGCGGCAGCCCAGCCCGCCGTAGCGCGAGGGGTCGCCGTCGCGCAACTCCCAGGCTTCGGCCGCGCCGGTCGACGCGCCGGACGGGACCGAGGCCGTCGCCGTCACGCCGCCCGCCAACTGGAGCCAGGCTTCCACTGTGGGGCGGCCCCGGCTGTCGAGAATCTCGCGGCCCACCAGGTTGAGGATACGGGGCATCATAACTCCCCATCGTACAGGGCAAAGACCTGACAGGTTTTGAAAACCTGTCAGGTCTGACTGACTCAGGCCAATCGCGCCACGAACATCGCCACCAGTTCAGGCACGTGAGGCGGCGGGTCGGCCATGAGGGCGACGACGGCGGCGCGCTGGCGGTCCCGCGCGGCCGGGGACAGGTACTCCAGCGGCGAGCGGCCCGCGACGCGCGCCAGCAGGCAGCCCAGCGTGTGGCGTACGGCGCGCGGCTCAAGGTCGCTGCGCCAGGGCACGGGGCCGAGGCTGTCCAGATAGGTCCGCCAGTAGAGCCGCGCGGCGTCGGCGAAGGCCGCGCGGTGGGCGGGCAGGTGGTGGGCCTTGCTGAGCAGGTGGGTGAGGGAGAAGCCGAGGTCGAAGGCCGGGTCGCCCCAGTGGATGACCTCGTGGTCGAGCAGGACGAGCCGCCCCTGATGGACCAGGATGTTCTTGGGGCTGTAGTCGCCGTGCACCAGGGTCAGGCTGGTAGCGCGGGTCGCCGCAATGAGACTGGCGTAGAAGGCGGCGCTGGCAGGAACCTGGCCCGCCGCGTAGCTGTAGTACGGCTCGACACGCAGCGACTCGAAGAACGAGCGGTCGGCGAACAGCGGGGCCAGCTCGGCGCGGCGCTCGTAGGCGCCGCGGTGGATGGCCGCCAGCAGCGCGCCGAACTGGACGACGTGGGCCGGGTCCAGCCCGCCCCCCAGCAGGAGGGTCTTCCAGTTGACGTGGGGCCGGGGGACGGCCTGCATGGCGAGCAGATACTGCGTCTCGTCCTCGAAGACGAGAGCGGGCACGGTCTCCGGCGGGGCGAGGCGGGGCAGCCAGCGCAGGCCGAGGGCTTCGCGGTGGATGCGGGCCGGGCTGCTGAACCAGTCGACGGCGACGCGCAGCTTGGCGAGGGCCTGCTTGAGCACCCAGGCGTCGCCGGTGGGCCGCTCGACGAGGACGGTGCGGTTGGAGACGCCGCCCTGGAGGCTCTGGACGCGGGGCGTTTCGTCAGGGCCAATCCGCCCAGTGGCGCGCAGGTAGGCCAGCAGAGCGGCGGGCTGTTCGATGTCGAGGCTGTCAGGGAGCATACCCGGACTATAGCAAAGGAGGGGCAGGACTGTCAAGCGGCCCTTCGTCCCCACGACGGGTACTCTCTTTCCCGCAGAGAACGCAGAGAGCGCAGAGAGGATCACTATGGTCCTCTCTGCGCTCTTGGCGGCCTGCGCGGTGAGTCGGATGGTCAGGTAGGGCAGTCTAGTAGCGCAAGACGGCGGCCAGGGCCGCGCCATCGGGCATGGCCGCCGGGGGCAGCGGGTAGACCGCGCCGTCGTGGGCCAGGGTCTGCGTCGCGGCCAGGTCGAGCAGGTCGTCGGTCAGCGGCGTGGCGGCCTCGCGCGGGCGCACCAACTCCAACGCCGCATCGTAGATGCCATAGCGCGCCTCGCCCAGCGACACAAACAGGCTCTCCACCCGGCCCTGGTGGGCCGCCCGCACGACCGTCTCCAGGTGGTGCGAGGTCTGCGGCGTGAACGACAACTCGGCGTAGCGCGCCAGGGCCGCCTCCTGCGGGGCGCGCAGCAGCGGCTCAACCAGCGCCCAGGCCCGCTCGCGCAGTTCAGTCTCCGTCATCATCTCTGGGCTGCCCACGATCCCGCCCGCCAGCAGGTGCGGGTAGCGGTTCACCTCGCGATAGATGGGCAGGACGTATTCGACGCCGGCCAGGATGAGCGGTGTCTTCTCCCCCTGCAGCCGCTCGCTGACGCCGTGCTCCACCTGGGTAAAGAAGCGTCGCAGCTCGTCCTTCAGGCTGTCGCTGCGCAGCCCGCGCCCGTGGTACATCGCCATGCCACGCCCGCCACCAGACGGGACGGTGTGGTAGCTCCGCTCCTTCTCTAGCTCGTCATAGCGCAGCGCCTCGGCCAGGCTGTGCGGGACGTCGCGCAGCTCCACCTCGCGCAGCGTCTCCCGCGTGCCCTGCCATAGGCGGACATCCTTCTGGCTCAGGGCCAGGATGGTGTACGACTTGTCGAGACCCAACACCGGTAGGAGAGGCCGGATGACGAAGCGGTGGGCCACCTCGACCTGCTCGGCCAGCGGGAACGGGATCGGGTACGCCTGCGCGCCGGTCGGCGCGAGATACACAGCCAGCCCCTCGCCCTGCTGCCGCCAGAACCGCTCGTCGCGGACCAGGCGGCGGCCCGGTAGGAGCAAGGCGTCGACGTCCGCCGGCCGCTCGCCATACGCGAGCAAGCGTTCCTCCGCCACGCGCAGCAGGTTGTTCAAGCGGATCGGGTCTTGCTCCGTCGCGGCTCCTGCCCGATGCATCGGCAAGAACAGCGAGATCCGCCAGCCGCCCTCCGATTGGCCTAACTGCCTCAACACCTCGCGTGTCAGGGCTGCCATACAAACCTCCTTTTGGTGAGAATGGAGCCATTTTCATTGTAGACCCGCCGGGCGGCCTGTACGGTAGAGGATAATCAACGGTAGGTGAAGGATTCTACACCCTGACAACGCGACGAAACTCCTACGATTTCCCTCCGTCAGGCCGTAGCGCCAGGCCGTCCCCGGACGTTATAGAATCATAAAGATTACGAATCTTTTACAACGTAAAGGGGGATACCATGCATCGGAGGGCTTCTCGCAATGGGGCGCTGGCGCTACTCGTCGCCATAGCCCTCTTAGCCCTATTCGCCATGACAACGTCCGCCGCGCCGTCGGTCCTCCCAACGACCGTCGTCGTCAAGCCGTCCAACCTCAACGGCTGGGGCTTCATCACCACCAACAACGCCGTCGGCTCGTTCGTCGTCGGCCCGACCGGCTCCGTGGGAGCGGGCAGCGCCAAGTACGAGACGAAGAGCAGCCCGGGCGGCAAGCCGCAACTGGGAACGGGGCTGTTCAACGGCCAAAAGTTCGCCGACATCACCACGCTCAAGTACAACACCTATATCAGCACGTACAGCACGGACTCGAACACCGTCACCCCCGTCCTGAACATCGGCATCGACCTGGACGGCGACCTCAACACAACGACGGACCGGGCGACGATGGTGTACGAGCCGTGCTACAATGTGAGCGGCTGTACCGTGCCCGTGCAATCGCTCAACACGTGGACGACGTGGGACGCCAAGGCCAGCGGCCAGATCTGGTGGTCGACCAAGGCCATCCCCGGCACCGACTTTACCGTCCCCTTTGGCTCCTACAAGCCATTGGACACACTCCTCTCGGCGTACCCCAACGCCATCATCACCTTTGTGTCCATCAACGCGGGCAACGGCTCAGGCGGCGCGCCGTGGAGTAACTTCGTCGGCAACGTCGACGCCTTCACCATCGCCTTCAACGCCGCGCCCGCTACGGTCTACGACTTCGAGGCGGACTGCACGACCACTTGTTATGTCGATGCCGTCAACGGCAACGACAACAACAGCGGCGTGACCGCGGCCACGGCTAAGAAGACTATTCAGGCAGCCATCGACCAGGTCTCCCCTGGCGGCACGGTGCGCATCCTGCCGGGCACGTACAGCGAGACGGCCACCAACCGCTTCGTCCTGGGGACCAACGGCCCCCACCAGTTCGGCCTGTTCATCAGTCAGGTCAAGAGCGGTATCACCCTCCAGGGCGTGACGGCCGCCGATGTTCCCATCACGGCCCAGGCCAACGTGGCCGCGACAGTCAACACCAACGCCACCAACACCTTCGGCTACAGCGGCGTCTTTGTCGAGGGCGACAACGTCACCATCGCCGGCCTGGCCATTGGGCCGAACACGGCAGGCGACGAGAAGACCCTCGAGGTGATTGGCGACGGTTTCACCTTCAAGGACTCGGTCATCGACATTGCGGCCGGTGGTTCGCTCTACCTCAACGACTGGCGCTACGACACGGGAACTAGCACATCGTATATCAAGAGCTACACCATCACGGGCAACCGGTTTGGCCAGGGCGCGAGTGTCGACATCGCCAGCGGCCCCGGCGCGTCGGGTCCGGTCAGCGGCCGCGTCATCCAGAACAACCTGTTCGACCTCAGCGGCGCTACCTGGAACGCCATCAGCTTCAGCGGCCCCAACCCTGGGGCGCCGGCGTGGTACACCTACCCCGTCGGCGGGGCCATCATCATCGGCAACACGTTCCAGAACGGCGCGGTCCAGTACATCCGCGCCCGCGGTGGGTACGACAACAGCCAGTTCAACTGGGCCGACTTCTGGAACCTCAACAGCTACGACAAGGCTACCATCGTCGGCCCCAACCCGCCGAGCGTCGTCGAGACGTACTCGTACACCAGCGGGTCGTACAGCTTCACCAACGTCCGCCGCATCGGCACGACCATCCAGGGCGAGGTCGACAACGGCCAGCCCAACGACACGGTCCTGGCCAAGGCCGGGACGTACACCGAGAGCGTCATCGTCAACAAGACGCTGACCCTCAAGGGCGCGCAGGCCGGCGTCGACGGCAAGACGCGCTGCGACGCCACGACCGGCGAGACCGTCCTCGACAAGGACACCGGCGGCTTCTACGTCCAGGCGTACAATGTCGTCATCGACGGCTTCATCGTCGAGAACAGCTCCAGCGACGCGACGCCACGCGGGAACTGGCCGCCGGACACGGCGGCCCTGAGCCGGCGACGCCGCGT
>CAZLBQ010000271.1:0-8473 GCA_964557745.1 uncultured Anaerolineales bacterium | reverse complement strand
GCATAACTCATGGCCCGCTATGTCATCCGCCGTATACTCGTATCTATCCCGCTGCTGATCGGGGTGTCGCTGATTGCCTTCTTCTTGATCCAGGCATCCGGCAACCCGCTGGCAATGTATACCAACAACCCGAATATCTCGGCGGATGACTTGCGGCGTCTGGAACGCACCTACGGGTTGGACCAGCCAACCTATGTCCAGTATCTCTACTGGCTGCGTAATGTCTTAACAGGCAACTGGGGCCAATCGTTTCTGACACACCAGCCGGTGCTGGAGATGATTGGCCAGCGGTTGCCCAACACACTCATCCTCATGGTGACTTCGTTTATTGTTACCCTGGTGCTATCGACCATCATCGGCATCTACACGGCGTTGCATCACAACTCCAAGACCGACTATGCCGCGACGGCCATCTCGTTCTTTGGCTACTCGATGCCTGGCTTTTGGTTTGGTTTGCTGCTCATCATTATCTTTGCCGTCAAGTTCAAAGAGATGGGCTTGCCCTACCTGCCAGCAGGCGGGATGTACTCGGTGCGCGGCGACCGTGGCTGGTGGGACCTGGTGCAGCATATGGTGTTGCCGGTGGCGGTGCTGTCCTTGGTGTCTACCGCTAAGTACACCCGCTATCTGCGCTCCTCTATGCTTGAGGTCATCAACCAGGACTACATTCGTACCGCCCACGCCAAGGGCATCGCCACTCGCACCGTGTTGTGGCGCCATGCTTTTAAGAATGCCGTCATCCCGCTGATTACGCTCATTATGCTCGATATTCCCCACCTGTTTGGCGGGGCGCTCATCACCGAGCAGGTCTTCGCCTGGCCCGGCATGGGGCGGATGTATTGGGAGCACGCCGTGTGGGCCGACTATCCGGTGTTGATGGGGATTATCCTGTTTATCTCGGCGCTGGTTGTGACATGTAATCTCGTGGCCGATATCTCCTATGCGTTGGTCGACCCGCGTATCCGCCTGGCGGATTAGTAATCTGTTACGAAGTTGCCGGTAATGTAACGCCAGTAACATGCTGGTAGCCGCCTAGACGGCGGCGCTACATTTTTACCACTCTACGAGGTCTGCATGACCGAAGCGATCGAAAAGGCAGCAGCCCCCTGGTCCCAGCGCCAACCGGCGGCTCGCAGCGTGCGTGGCCCGTGGCAGGTGGCGATCCAGCGCTTCCTG
Source organism: uncultured Anaerolineales bacterium (assembly GCA_964557745.1). GTDB lineage: Bacteria > Chloroflexota > Anaerolineae > Epilineales > JAHCIE01 > JAHCIE01. The sequence continues at coordinate 7,297 of CAZLBQ010000271.1, read as the reverse complement.
CGCCACAAGGCCGGCACGGCGGCCAGCGCGTTGCTGTTGCTGATTATTGCCGTCATTGTTTTAGCGCCAATCCTCTTTATCCCCGCCGACGCTGCTCTGCGCCCTGACCCGCTCTCCGTTCGTCAGAGACCGTCAGCCGGTCACTGGCTAGGGACGGACGAAGTGGGGCGCGACATTCTGGCGCGACTGATATATGGTGGGCGCATCTCGTTGACGGTGGGGTTGTTGGCGATGGCGGTGGCCATCTCGCTGGGCGTCATCCTGGGTTCGCTAGCGGGCTACTACGGCAAGCTTGTGGACGGCGCGATCATGCGCCTCACCGATGTGATCCTGTGTATCCCCGGCCTGTTTTTGATTATCGCCTTCTCGGTGTTTCTCGGTCCCTCGATTCGTACCATCGTCTTGGCGATTGGTCTGCTCAATTGGATGGGCGTGGCGCGGGTGGTGCGTGCCAGCTTTTTATCGCTCAAGGAGCAGGATTTTGTGCTGGCGGCGCAGTGTGTCGGCGTCTCCAACACGAAGACTATGTGGCGCCATATCCTGCCCAATGCTATGGCGCCGGTCATTGTCGCCGCGACGCTTACCATGGGCACGGCCATTCTCACCGAGACCTCGGTCAGTTACCTGGGGCTTGGTATCCAGCCGCCCACGCCTAGTTGGGGCAACATGCTGAAGAACGCCCAGGACTTGATGTGGGACGCGCCGTGGGTGGCGCTGTTCCCTGGCATGATGATTTTCTTTACCACGCTATGCATCAATTTTGTCGGCGATGCTCTCCGTGACGCCCTCGACCCCCGCATGAAATTGTAATCCTGCTAAACCGGCTATGACCCTATTACCGACTCGACACGCCTGCCGCCCCCGTGCTATACTAGTGCCCGTCTCGGTTACCTCTCTCCCTAATCATCAATCATCAGTCATTACTCTCTCAACGAGGAGGGATGCACCATGCCGAATGAACCCGAACGCAACCTGGCAATGGAACTCGTCCGCGTCACCGAGTCGGCCGCCATGGCGGCCGGCCGCTGGATGGGACGCGGCGACAAGAACGGCTCGGACCAGGCCGCCGTCGACGCCATGCGCCTCATCCTGGGCAGCATCGAGATGGACGGCGTCGTCGTCATCGGCGAGGGCGAGAAGGACGAAGCGCCCATGCTCTACAACGGCGAAGCCATCGGCAACGGCGAGCCGCCCCGCGTCGACATCGCCGTCGACCCCATCGACGGCACGCGCCTGCTGTCGCTGGGCCGCTCCAACGCCATCTCCGTCGTCGCCCTGTCCGAGCGCGGTACCATGTTCAACCCCGGCCCGTGTGTCTACATGGACAAAATCGCCGTCGGCCCCATGGGGCGCGGCGCCATCGACATCGAAGCCCCGCCCGCCGTCAACCTCCGCAACCTGGCCCGCGCCAAAGGCGAGGACATCCAGGACCTGACCGTCGTCATCCTCGACCGCCCCCGCCACGAGAAGCTCATCCGCGACGTGCGCTACGCCGGCGCCCGCATCCGCCTCATCACCGACGGCGACGTCGCTGGCTCCATCATGGCTGCCCTCGACGGCACGGGCGTCGACATGCTCATGGGCATCGGCGGTACACCCGAAGGCGTCATCAGCGCTTGCGCCCTGAAGTGCCTCGGCGGCGAAGTCCAGGGCAAGCTCTGGCCGCGCAACGAGGACGAGGCCAACGCAGCGCGCGAGGCGGGCTACGACCTGAACCGCGTCCTGATGACCGACGACCTGGTCAAGGGCGAGAATGTCTTCTTCGCCGCCACCGGCATCACCGACGGCGAGCTGCTCAAGGGCGTTCGCTACTACTCAGGCGGCGCGTCCACCCACTCCATCGTCATGCGCGGCAAGTCGGGCACCGTCCGCTTCATCGAGTCGCGCCACCGCTGGGACAAGCTGATGAAGATCAGCCAGCTCCCATACGATTGAGCGCCGCACCGCTGAGGAAGCTCGCCTATGCCGCCCTACCGCGCCGCCGTCATCGGCCTGGCCGACATCGCCGCTGGCCCGCCCCAGCCCGCCGCCCACCCCGTCCTGGGCCAGGTCATGCCGGCCAACCACGTCGCGGCCTACGCCCTGACGCCCGCGACGGACCTCGTCGGCGTGTGCGACATCGCCCCCACTCTGCTCGACCGCTTCCAGGCGACCTGGGGCGCACGCTGGCCTGACGCGCGGCCCTATACCGACTACCGCGAACTGCTCACCCGCGAGCGCCCGGACATCCTCAGCATATGTACCCCCGACCACCTCCACGCCGACATGGTCGTGGCGGCGTGCGAGGCGGGGGTCAAGGGCATCATCTGCGAGAAGCCCATCGCCACGACCCTGCGCGACGCCGACCGCATGATCGCCGCCGTCGAGCGGCACGGCGTCGCCATGTCGGTCGAGCACACGCGGCGCTGGCGGCCCGAGTACCACGAGGCGCGGGCGCTCATCCGCCAGGGCCGCATCGGGCGCCTGACCCGTATCGTGGCGACCATGAACGGCGCGCGGGCCATGCTCTTCCGCAACGGCACCCACGCCATCGACCTGGTCACCTTCTTCGCCGAGAGCGAGCCGCAGTGGGTCGTAGCCGTCCTCGACGCCGCGTTCGACGGCTACGGCCCGCGCTACGCTGGCGACGGTGGCCGCGACCCCGCCACCGACCCCGGCCTCCTCGGTCTCATCGGCTTTGCGAACGGCGTCCGCGCCGTCTATCAAGGCTCGCAGGCGACGCTGGGCTACTCCATGATCGAGCTGATTGGCGACCGCGGCCGCATCCACCTGGGCTTGAGCCACGACACGATGCAAATTCTCCTGCCGGGGCCGGGCGGCATGTACGACGTCGTCAGCCGCGACTTCCCCCGCACCCACCCCACCCAGGCCGCGCTGCTGGCCGTCGTCGCCGAGATGGTTGCGCTGGTCGAGCACGGTGGGCAGAGCGTCTCACCGCCGCGCGAGGCGCGCCAGACGCTCGCCATCATGCTCGGCTTCCTCCAGTCCCACGCCGAGGGCGGTGTCCGCGTGGCGCTGCCGGTGGAAGACAGGTAACACAAGAATTCGACACCTAGTTGACAAAAACCGAATTCTTGGTTATAATGTTGCATAATCCCGCAGTATGGTGTTGGGATGGATCTACTCCCCACGTAGTGTTCTTGCCCCGTTTTGACATCCTCATCGGGCCGCAGCTGGTGGCAGTCCACCAACGGGGCTTCTGGGCGGCGCCCGCCGCCCTCTGATACCTGCGCGCCCTGGCTCTAAGGGTAAGGAATATCCCCAGTCGTGGACATCGCACAGCTTGAAATCAAGAGCATTGGTGAATTACAAGAACTCGCCCGTCACCGGGATGTGCCAGGCTTCAACCGCCTCAAGAAGAATGACCTGATTCTGCGCCTGCTCCGTCAGGCGTCCGAGGAGCAGGGGTACATCTACGGTGGTGGCATCCTGGAGATTATCCAGGACGGCATCGGCTTCCTGCGCTCGGACAACCTCCTCCCCGGCCCGGATGACGTCTACGTCTCCCAGTCGCAGATTCGGCGTTTCGGCCTGCGCACCGGCGACATGGTCATCGGCCAGGTACGCCCGCCCAAGGACACCGAGAAGTATTACGGCCTGTTGCGCGTCGAGTCCATCAACGGCCAGGACCCCGACATCGCCAAGCAGCGCCCCGACTTCGACAAGCTCACCCCCATCTTCCCCAACGAACAGCTCAAACTGGAAATGGGCGCCCGCGTCCTGTCGAACCGCCTCATCGACGTCCTCTCCCCCATCGGGCGCGGCCAGCGCGGCCTCATCGTCTCGCCGCCCAAGGCCGGCAAGACCACCGTCCTCAAATCCATCGCCAATGGCGTGACCGCCAACTATAACGATTTGCACCTCATGGTCGTTCTTATTGGTGAGCGCCCGGAAGAGGTCACGGACATGGACCGCTCCGTCGAAGCCGAGGTCTTCTCCTCGACCTTCGACGACCCCGTGACGGACCACGTCCGCGTGGCCGAGATGGCCCTGGCCCGCGCCAAGCGTCTGGTCGAGAGTGGCAAGGACGTCGTCATCCTGCTCGACAGCATCACCCGCCTGGCGCGCGCCTATAACTTGACAGTTCCGCCCAGTGGGCGTACACTTTCGGGCGGTTTGGACCCCGCGGCGTTGTACCCGCCCAAGCACTTCTTTGGCGCGGCCCGCAACCTCGAAGAGGGTGGCAGTCTGACCATCATGGCGACGTGTCTCGTCGAGACCAACAGCCGCATGGACGACGCCATCTACGAAGAGTTCAAGGGCACGGGCAACATGGAGTTGGTCCTCAACCGTAAACTTGCCGAGCGACGCATCTTCCCCGCCATCGACATCGAACGCTCCAGCACTCGTCGTGAGGAACTGCTCCTGGACGGCCCGACGCTCCAGCGTGTCTGGACGGTCCGCCGCATGATCGACGCCATCGGCGGTGGCTCCGAAGCCGCCGAGGCCGTTCTGGCCCGCATGGCGCGGACCCAGAACAACCGCGAGTTCTTGGAAACGTTAAGCAAGGGGGATTTCTAATCACCCCCGATCCGTGTCAACCATCGTAATTTCTACGTTCTAAGCGAGTAAGCCAAGTTAGTCAGCGGTCCTATCACCGCGAGGAGGACTGTCGTACCCTGCCGTCGGGGGTGAGTCGCCGTCGAAGTCGAGGCGGCTCAGATGGAGAAGCGCGTTGACATCTCCAGACGGCCTGTAGCTCGCGAAGCTGTACCGAGTCGAGGTTCCGTTTTTGGGCAGGTTGGTGACGCCCAAAGCCTTCGTGAACCTGGAACCACGTCCCTGCCTGATGTGGCGTGAGCTACTGTATTACATTGACGAGGGATGTCTGTGAAAAAGTCAGCCCGCCGCCGCCAGCTCGCGTCGCAGCCGCTCGATACGTCGAGCGCTCCGACCGAGGAACCGCCCAGTCCGTGGGCGTCCCGTTCAGATCGTAAGGGTTCCCCATCCATGGGGGCCGGTTGGACCACCTGGTCTAGCCGGGTCCACGATAAGGCGAACGCCTCGGTTTATCATCTTCACCGCTGGGGACAGACCAATCGCGAGCTGGTGCTGCGCTGCACCGCCCACGGGGTCGTCCTCGTCGCCATCACCGCCACCCTGGGCTTGAGTCACGTTCGCCTGGCCGACATCCGCTTGCCGGCCCTCTCCGCGCCCGCCGCGACGGCCAATCTGGTCCGCATCGCCGACGACGCGCCCCCCGCCACCGACTCGGAGACCTTCTTGCAGCGCGCCGTGATCCCGCGCACCGCCTCGGCCATTCGCATTAGCGCCGTCGCCACCGACGTGATCGAGCCGGCGCCGCGCGACGACCTGTTCATGCCCCCGAGCCGTGTCCGTGAGGTCGCGCGCCCGGCCGATCCTGCGTCGGTCGCCCCCAGCCTCGACTCCCTCATCAAGCCCTACACCGTCGAGGACGGGGACACCCTGTCCGGCATCGCTACCAAGTTCGGCGTTAGCCTCGAAGCTCTCGTGTCGGCCAACCCGGACCTCGGCAATAGCCTGGAGACCATCTTCCATCCAGGGGATGAGTTCACCATCCCGCCGCCCGGCGGCATCCTCCACTTTGTCCAGGACGGCGACACCCTCGAGTCCATCGCCGCCAAGTACCAGGTCACGGTCCAGGATATTGTCTCCTACGCGCCGAACCGCCTGAAGTCGGATAGCCAACTCCAGGCGAGCCAGCGGGTGTTTGTGCCCGAGGGCCAGCTCGAACTGACGCAGCCCAAGCCGCGCACCAACACCCTCGCCAGTGTGCTCCAGCCGCGCACGACCACCAACACCACGACAACCGCGACAACGGCTAGGACGACCACGGCGACGACCACGACGGCCAAGCCGGCGACGACGACAGCCGCTAAGCCCGCCGCCCCCGCGCCCGCCCAGGCTCCCGCCGCCTCGGCCGCCCCAACCTGGGGCACCGGCTCGCTGCGCACCCCGCTCTATGGCTACATGATCACCCAGCAGTTCTGGGCCTACCACAACGGTGTTGACCTGGCCGCCCCCATCGGGACGCCGGTCTACGCCGCCGACGCGGGCCGCGTCGTCTGGTCGGGCTGGGACAACACCGGCTACGGCTACATGGTCCTCATCGACCACGGCAATGGCTTCCGCACCCGCTACGGGCACCTGAGCTGGATCTTCCCTAGCTACGGCGACTACGTCCAGAAGGGCGAGCAGATCGGCAAGGTCGGCAGCACCGGCCGCTCGACCGGCCCGCACCTCCACTTCGAGGTCATCGTCAACGGCATCGCCCGCAACCCCTTCAACTACATTCGGTAGGAGGGTGCGGCAGCCGCACAGCCACCGAGGAGACCACACAGGAGAGACACGGGCGGACCTCCGCCGCGTGTCTCTCTTGTTTGTGGCGTGAATCGCGTATAATATGAGGACAACCGACACCTGAACTCTGACTCTAAAGCGAGGCTGCTATGCCCACTCGCCCCAACCCCTTGCGCGCCGCGCTGGCCGCCGATCAGACCGTGATCGGTACGTTCGCCTGGAGCCGCTCGACCGCCGCCGTGGAGGTCATCGGCCATCTCGGCCTCGACTGTGTCGTCATCGACAGCGAGCACAGCGCGGTCGGCCTGGAGAACACCGAGCACCTCATCCGCGCCGCCGAGACATCCGGGCTTGTCCCCATCGTCCACGTCGCCCAGTTGAACCGCGCCGTCATCACCCGCGCCCTCGACTCCGGCGCCGGTGGCGTCATCATCCCCCAGATCTACTCGGTCGCCGATGCCCAGTACGCCGTCCAGGCCGCCAAGTACCACCCCATCGGGCGGCGCGGCATGGCCCAGGCCCGCGCGGCCCACTTCGGCCTCGACAACGACGAGCAGTACTACGAGGACGCCAACCGCGAGACCCTCCTGCTGGTGCAGGTCGAGACGCGCGAGGCGGTCGAGCATCTGCCGTCCATCCTGGCCGTCCCCGGTATCGACGCCATCCTCATCGGGCCTCTCGATCTCTCCCAGAGCCTCGGCCACCCCGGGCAGATCGACTCGCCCGCCGTGCGCGCCGTGACCGAGCGCATCATCAAGCAGACCCGCAACGCGGGCTTGCCCGTCGGCGCCTACGCCCGCAACGCCGAGCGGGCCAGGCGCGAACACCAGGTCAAGGTCATCAGTCTCGAAGCCGAGCGCGAAAAGCGCCGTTTGCTCGATGCACAGCGCCGCGCACTGCAAGACGACTTCACGCACGCCGGTGCAAAACCGCTCCCTTCGGCGCGGGACGCCTTCGGCGACGCCGCCCGCGTACCCGATCCTGAAACCGAGCGTCCACACGAACACGAAGCGGG
>CAZLBQ010000270.1:0-8474 GCA_964557745.1 uncultured Anaerolineales bacterium | reverse complement strand
ACTCGTACTCGCCCGGCTACCAGGGCGCCATCCTGTGCTTTGTCGGCCCGCCCGGTGTCGGCAAGACCTCGCTGGGCCAGTCCATCGCACGCGCGCTTGGACGCAAGTTCATCCGCATGTCGCTGGGCGGGATGCGCGACGAGGCCGAGATTCGCGGCCACCGCCGCACCTACGTGGGGGCCATGCCGGGCCGCATCATCCAGTCCATCCGCCGCGCCGGCTCGCGCAACCCCGTCTTCATCCTGGACGAGGTGGACAAGCTGGGCGCGGACTGGCGGGGCGACCCGTCGTCGGCGCTGCTCGAAGTCCTGGACCCGGCTCAGAACAACACCTTCCGCGACCACTACCTGGACATCGACTTCGACCTGAGCCAGGTGATGTTCATCGCGACCGCCAACCTGCTGGACCCCATCCCGGAGCCGCTGCGCGACCGCATGGAGATCATCCGCCTCGACGGCTACACCGACGACGAGAAGGTGATGATCGCCAAGAACTACCTCGTGCCGCGCCAGTTGGAGGCCAACAGCCTGCGGCCCGACGAGGTCCAGTTCACGGATGCCGCGCTGCGCCGCATCGCCGAGGAGTACACGCGCGAGGCGGGCGTGCGCAACCTGGAGCGCGAGATTGGGTCGGTCGTGCGCAAGGTCGCTACCAAGATCGCGTCGGGCGAACTGGAGAAGGCGAGTCTGGACGAAGGCGACATCCGCGAGTACCTGGGCAAGCCACGCTTCTTTGCCGAGGTTGCCGAGCGCATGGGCACGCCTGGTGTCGCCACGGGCCTGTTCGCCACGAGCATGGGCGGGGGCATCCTGTTCATCGAGGCGACGCGGATGCCGGGCGGCAAGGGCCTGGTCGTGACGGGCCAGTTGGGTGAGGTGATGAAGGAGTCGGCGCAGATCGCCCTCAGCTACGTCCGCTCGCGCCTCAAGGCGCTGGACGTGCCGGAGGACTTCTTCGCCCACAACGACATCCACGTTCACGTGCCAGAGGGGGCGATTCCGAAGGACGGCCCCTCGGCGGGTATCACGATGACGACGGCCATCGCCTCGCTGCTAACGGGGCGCAAGGTCAAGACAGACCTGGCGATGACGGGCGAGATCACGCTGCGCGGGCGCGTGCTGCCGGTGGGGGGCATCAAGCAGAAGATTCTGGCCGCGCACCGCGCGGGTGTCAAGCAGATCATCCTGCCCGAGCGCAACGAGCCGGACCTGGACGACTTGCCGGAGCAGGTGCGCCAGGACCTGACGTTCCATCTCGTCGAGACGATGGACCAGGTGCTCGAGCACGCGTTGGAGGGCGACGGCATCAAGGCGGAGCGGCTGGCCGAGGCCGCCGACGCGACACCCGCCGAGGATGGGCGGCGGTCGCCGGTCGAGGCCGTGCGCGAGGCGGTCAACGAAGCCATCGACGCCGTGAGGCCGTAAGGGGCGAGGCGGAGACGAGAACCCGCATGAGGGTCATGCCGAACGCAGTGAGGTATTTGCTCTGCGGGCGTTGGCAGAGCAGACTCCTCACTTCGTTCGGGGTGACAGTCGATCGTCATGCCGAACGGGGTGAGGGGTTTGGGCAGAGGCAAGAAGGACCCATCAAGCCTTGATTCTCCCCAAGGAACGTGACCCTCGCTTCATCACCCTCCGTCGCGGCGGGACGCTCACCGATGCAGACCATCGCCTTCTCGCCCTGTGGGCGGCCGCGTGCGCGGAGCACGTCCTGCCCCTCTTCGAGGCGGCCAAGCCTGCGGACTCTCGGCCGCGTCACGCCATCGAGCAAGCGCGGGCCTGGGTGCGGGGCGAGATCAAGATGTCTGAGGCCCGCGCGGCGGCCGGCCATGCCAACGCCGCGGCCAGAGACCTGAGTGGAGCAGCGCGGCATGCGGCGTACGCGGCCGGCCAGGCGGCGGCGGTCGCGCACGTCGCCGCGCACGAGCTTGGCGCGGCCGCCTACGCGATCAAGGCGGCCCGTGCGGCTGCGCCTGAAGGCGAGGGCGAGCGGGCCGGTCGGCTCGAGTGCCGCTGGCAGCGCGACCAGCTGCCAGATGCGATTCGCGCTCTCGTCCTGGATGATCAACGGTTGCGAAACGCCATCTGCTGGTCGGTATTCGACTGCTAATGGTCGGCTAGTCTATACCAGCGCCGTCCCACAGGGGCCTCGAGGCGATTCCTCAAACCGCCGAATCTTGACATACGGCGCAGCCTGACTAAACTCCTCCCATCACCAAAAACCAAACCAACAATGACGTTGTGATTCCGCCATGCCACTTGACCCCACCCTCATCGCCTGTATCGCCCTGGCGTTGGCCTACGCCTTCATGAACGGCTACAACGACAGCGGCGCCATCATCGCCCCCATGGTCGCCTCGCGCGCTATCGAGCGCCGCCCGGCCCTCATCCTCGCCGCCGTCACCGAGTTCATCGGGCCGTTCCTGTTCGGCACCGCAGTCGCGGCGACCGTCGCCACGGGCGTCGTGCGCGTCGAGCAGTTCACGCTCAACGACCTGCTGGCCGCCCTCATCAGCGCCGTCGCCTGGCGCTTCGTCGCCGATTGGTTGCGCGTTCCCACCAGCGCCTCGCACGCCCTCGTCGGTGGCCTGGTCGGCGCGGCGATCATCGGGCATGGCCTGAGCGCCCTCAACTTCGGGGGCATCGCCCGTATCTTCCTGTTCCTCCTGATTGCCCCCCTCATGGGCCTTCTGCTCGGCTATCTGGCTCTCAACCTCATCCTCAACCTGGCGCATGGGGCGTCGCCGCGCGTCAATCAGCACTTCCGCTACGGTGAGATTGTGTGCACCCTGCTGCTGGCCTTGAGCCACGGCGCTAACGACGGCCAGAAGAGCATCGGCATCTTCACCCTGGCCCTGGTCATTAGCGGCACGCTGACCTCCTTCCAGGTGTCGCTGGGGGTCGTCGCGGCGTGCGCGGGCGCGCTGGCCCTGGGCGTCGCTTTTGGCAGCCAGCGCATCATGTGGCGCGTCGGCGAGCACCTATACCGCATCCGCCCGGTGCATGGCTTCGCCGCCACGGGCGCCTCCTTCGCCACCCTGTTGACGGCGACGCTGGCCGGCGCGCCCGTCAGCGGCGTGCAGATTCTCAGCGGAACCCTGGCGGGGGCGGGAGCAGCGCAGCGCGTGTCCATGGTCCGTTGGGCCATCTTTCAGTCCATGGCGGCCGCGTGGCTCGTTACCGGCCCCGCGACGACGATCTTAGCCGCCGCCCTGGCGGTGGGCATGCGCCTGCTGCAAGCGGCATGAGTCGCTCGGTCCTGCGCGTCGGGGCCGTGATGGCCCTGGCCCTGCTGGGAGACGCGCTGCTCTACCTGGCGCTGCCTGCCTACGCTGAGCGCCTGGGCCTGCCACTATGGACGGTCGGCATCCTGCTGAGCGCTAACCGTGTCGTCCGGCTGGCGACGAATGATGGCGCCGCTTGGGGCTTCAGCCGTGTGGGGCGGCGCAGCCTCGTCGTTGCCGCTAGCGTAGGGGCTGTCGTCACGACCAGCCTCTATGGCCTCACCATCTTCTTCCCCGTGCTCCTACTGGCGCGGCTCGCCTGGGGCGCGTGCTATTCAGTGCTACGGCTGGGTGGGCTGCTGACGGTGCTGGAGACGAGCACACCGCGCACGCGGGGCCGCCTGGTGGGATTGTTCCAGGCCATGTCCCGCAGCGGCCCGATGATCGGCGTCGCCCTCGGCGGCTTTGCCCTGGCGCAGCTGGGGTACCACACGACCTTCTTGTTGCTCGCGCTGGTGACGTCCCTCGGCGTTGCGCTGGCCTGGGGGCTGCCACGTATCCAGCCCCTGCCCTTGCCGGTCCGCCCCGCGTGGCGCGCTCACATCTTCGGCGAGCGGCGGCTGGTGGCCGTCAAGTCCGCCGCCCTCTGCAACGGCCTGGCCTTCCAGGGCATCGTGGCGCCGACGGTCGTCCTGGCGCTCGCGGCAAGTGGAATGACGGACGGCGCAACCCAACTCGGCGGTGTCCTGGTTGGCCTGCGCTCCGCGTCCGACATGTTGTTGGCGGCTCCCCTCGGTCACCTCTCCGACCGCCTCGGCCGTGGCCGCATCCTACCTGTTCTCGTGGCGCTTGAGGCCGTCGCCATTGCGGCGCTGGCGGCCGGGCTGTCGCTCGGGGTCGCCCTCGTCGTTGGCCTGTTCCTGGGGCTGTTCCTCCTGTCGACGGCTACGGGCACGGTGGCGGACGCGGCGGCCGGCGACCTGGCGTCGGGCGCGGATCGCGCCCAGGTGATGAGCAGCTATGCGACGTGGCTTGACCTCGGCGCGGCCATCGGCCCTGTGCTCGGCCTCGCCATCGTTGGCTTCTCCAGCCTGTCCGCCGCCTACCTCACGGGCGCCGGTGTGTTGGCCCTGGCCGCGCTCCAACTCGGCCTCGTCACCCGCGCCCGGCCCTGGCCGACGGCGTCTGGCCACGCATCTTGACGGCGCGGGTTGGTCGGATACGGCACGCGTTTTGCTCTCGCCCATCTCACCTTAAGGACTTGGAGGTGAGATGCGGAAACCGATTGGCACGCGGCTCCATGGGGCATTGGACTATCTCTCGGTGGGGACATTGCTGGTCTTGCCACGGGCGCTGGGTTGGGACAAGGGAACGACACGGCTGCTGACCGGCTCGGCCCTGGCGACGCTGGTCTACAGCGTCCTGACCGACTACGAGTTAGGCGTGGTCAGAGTCCTGCCGATGAAGGCGCACCTCGCCCTCGACGGCCTGAGCGCCGCGACGCTCCTGGCGGCTCCGCTCCTCCTGGGCGACGGTCGAGGCGAGAAGCTGGGCCTGCTCGGCCTCGGCCTATTCGAGACCAGCGCGACGCTGCTGTCCCAGACCGAGTCGCCGACGGAGGCGCAGGACGGTGTCGTGACCGACAGCCGCTGGTTCGGTGATGGGCCAGCCGAGCCGGCGACGCCGTCAGACCGCGAAGTGACCGAGGCAGCTAGTGTCGCCCACGCCTAGCAACACCGGTTGACAGGAGCACCCGTGCCCTTTGAGGACCCCAACTTCCCCTGCATCACCTACCGTCGCGGCGGAAGCGGCCAACCAGCAGCGGTCTTGCGAGGGACGGGCATTCACGTGCGAACCGTGGTGACCGCTGCCCAGCGGTGGGGGATGGAGCCACGCCAGATCGGCGTGGAGTACAATATTCCGGAAGCTCAGGTCCAGGAAGCGCTGGCGTTCTACAACGCCCACCCGCACGAGATTGACAGGGCTATGGCTGAGGAAGAAGAGCTAGAGGCAGCCGCCCATAGCTGAGGCGACTGGCCGGGCCAGGTCCGCTGGCTCAACGACTGGCGTCGGGCGTGATGGCACAAGACTATTGCTCCTCAAAGCGTCAGTGGGTCGCATTGTGGTGAGGAAGCCATTATTGCCCCTTACTCGATGACAGCTTGCCACAGCAGGCGGCAGTGGCGAATGGCAAGCCCGTGCGATCCAGCGTAGCGGGCAAAGATCCGCGCCAGGCCAGGGGCGACCTCTGCATACGATGGTACATCCTCCGCCGCCTCACCCCACGTCCGCCAGACGTAGAACTCGCGCGGGTCGTCAAACCACTCGGGCACGTCGAACGTCCAACAGCTATGCAAGGCGATGCCAGCGTCGGCGAGGCGGCGCTCGACCGCCGCACGCATGGCCCCCTCATACGGCGCGAGGCGCAGGGCGGGGGGTAGGTCGCTGTTCCAGGAGGGCAGCGCTGCCCACTCCATAGGGTTGAGTTGGATGAGGGTCGCGCCGGGGCGGGCCACGCGCCGCGCGTCGGCCAGCCAGTGGAGAGGGCCGCGCCGGGAGATGAGCAGGTCGAAGCTCGCCGGGGCGGCGGGGATGTGGGACTGGCCGTCGTTGGCGTCGGCGGACGAGTCGGCGCACACGAAGGTCACATTGGTGATGCCGCGCTCGCGTTGGGCCGCCTGCGCCAGGTCGATGAACGACGCAACGCGGTCATAGGCCAGGACACTCCGACAGTGGGGGGCAATGGCGAGGTCCACCTCGCCATGCCCGCAGCCCACGTCGAGCACATCTTTGTCAGCCGCGAGATGCGCCCGTACAAGGTCGAGATAGGCCGCTTCCCCATTGCGCGGTGCGACGGTCGAACGCCAGGGATAGAAGTAGCCCTGCTGAGTCTCGGCCAGGCGGTCATACCAGGCATGGGTGTGTGGCGTCAGGCGCATGGCAGCCCTCCTCCCTCAGAGACGCGGCGGTCCCTGGCGAATGCGGCGCAGCATCCCCTCGACGCCCCCTTCCTGCATCGGCGTAGCCCAGATGTTTTCGAGCCACCACGTCACGCCCGCCTCGGCAAAGGGGCGCACCTGAGCCGCCGCCGCTGCTTGATCGTCGCCCGGCGTCTCACCCTCCATGACAATATCGAAGGGCGTGGTGAGGGTGCGGCGCTCGTCCACGTAGGCCTGGATAGCGCGGATGTCATCCGGCGTGATGTCGGCAAAGCCGCCTTCGGGCTTCATGACGGCGGGCAGAATGCCGTCGCAGCGGAGCACGCGCTGCATGGACTTCGGGCGCGGCCAGGCGCCGACGCACCAGATGGGGACGCGCGGCTGCTGGACGGGGGTCGGCGTGAAGTCCACGTCGCGCAGATGGTAGTGCTGGCCCTCGTAGCTGAACGGCTGGCCCTGCCAGAGACCGTCGATGATGTCGAGGCTCTCGTCCACCATCTCCGCGCGCGTCTTGCGGTCCGTCACTTCACCCACGCGGGCGAACCAGTCGTGGGGCGGGGCTTCGAGGGCGGCTCCCAGCCCGACCATGAGCACGGCCCGCCCATGAGAGAGGCGGTCGAGGGTCATGACCTCGCTGGCGACGGCCCACGGGCGGCGGCGCGACAGGGGGGTGATGATGGGGCCGAGGCGCAAGCGCTCGGTCTTGACGGCGGCGGCCGCCAGGGACACCCAGACGTTGATGCCCCAGATGAGATCCCAGGGGAAGAGGCCGTCCCAGCCAGACTCTTCCGCCGCCTCCGCCAGCCGAATCAAGTCATGCGGCTCGACCGTTGGGGCATGCAAACCGAACTTCATTCTGACCTCCCAGTTCTGATTAGGAAACGGCTTCATGGGAAGTCAGTATAGCACGCTCTAGAAGCTAGGGGGAGAGGCGAACGGGGGATACAAGGTCATCCAATTGGTTTAAACTCATGGCTCACAATGACGATGATTTGACAGGTTAGCAGTATCATTTACAATTGGCGTCCCTTTCTGTCAGACACGAAAGAGGAGTACTTGCAGGAGCGCACTCGCCGGGGCAGCCGAGACCAGTACGAGGCAGCCCTGGCCCAGGTTCCCGACGTCGAGCCTCTAGTCTCTGATAGAATCGAGTGAGCAGTGGTTGTGCAGCGCTAGACGACGCAGCGGCAGCCGCACGCCAGGTCAATGGGCGTGGGGGACTGGAACACGCGCGTCTCGGCGGGACGGAAGTGCGTCACCAGGCCCGAACGCGAGTCGTGGACGATGACATCCAGCACGCCCTGGCCGATGTAGAAGGGCGCACCCAGCGCCAGGTCTTTGTACTCATAACCCACGCTGACGATTTCAATGACCGCCGCCGGTAGCGCAGTGAGCGCCTCATCAACTTCGGGCGGATCGACATAGAAGATCGCAATATCGGGCTGGCGGTACGACCCCTCCGGAAACTTCCAGCACATCCGACAGGTGAACACACGCGCATGCCTCCCCTTGGTCGGGCAGGGGTTGAATCGTGCTGCGAATGCGGTCGATGGTCTTCTGATGGCGTGCGCCAGGCATGGGTTCCCACGTCGGGACACCCCCCGTCCGCTCCAGGCGCACCAACCCATGTTGAACGAGACGCTCCAGATCAGCCGCCAGGTTAGTTGGATCAACCACAATCCACCTCCTCAGACCCGAAACCCAAAACCTTCACGCCGCCGCGTGTTCTTGTCGGATTATGTCTAGTACGCCGCCAGTTGGCGCACGGCGGCGGCAATCTTCGCGGCGTTGGGGCGGAAGAAGTCTTCCAGCGGCGGGCTGAAGGGCACCGGCGTGTCCGGCGCGGCCAGCCGCACCAGCGGCGCGTCGAGCAGCTCGAAGGCGTGCTCGGCGATGATGGCCGACACCTCGCCACCCACCCCGCCCGTGAGCGTCGCCTCGTGGCAGACGATGACCTTGCCCGTGCGCTCCGCCGTCGCCAGGATAGCGTCGCGGTCGAGGGGTAGCAGCGAGCGCAGGTCGAGCACCTCGACGTCGATGCCCTCGCTCTCGACGGCCTGCGCCGCCTGGAGCGCCTCGTCCACCATCGCCCCGTAAGCAACTACCGAGACATCACGCCCGGCCCGCTTGACGTCGGCCTTGCCAATCGGCACGGTGTAGTCACCGTCGGGGACGTCGGCCTTGAGCTGGCGGTACAGGTGCTTGTTCTCGAAGTAGATGCCGACGGTGTTGTCGCGGAGGTGCGCCTGGAGCATTCACTCAGGGTCGTGGGGCGTGGGGGGCGCAACGTGCGTGCCGCCGGGTCGGGGGGC
>CAZLBQ010000269.1:0-8549 GCA_964557745.1 uncultured Anaerolineales bacterium | reverse complement strand
TAAAGCGGATATGGTTCGGGAACTCTTGCGCTTTGCTGAACGGAGTGGCGTCACGCAGGAGGTTATAGAGCTATGCGCAAAGCGACGCCCCCAAACAGACTGGTCTCCATTCCTGCACTTCCCTGTACACGCCTCTTTGCAGCCCCAAAACGCAACCGCACCTCAACTAGAGTTAGGGTCAATGACAAGGCTGCAACATGCACTTGTCAATCTCTTTGATACTCAAGAACTTCGTGTCCTCTGTGAAACACTAGCAATTGATTACAACCGGCTACCTGGACAGTGTCCTGAAGATAAAGCTCGCTCCATCATCACCCACTTTCAGCGTAAGAGGGGTCTACGGAGGCTAGTAGAGGAGATGGAACGAGCAAAAGGTAGCTTATATCGTTATTACTAGAACAAATCTAGTGCGCGCTTCGCGCCCTCGCCTCCCTCGGATCGGCTCTCCCGGAAAGCGTGGGCGACAGGGGCAAGCGATTGGCGAAGGCGGCGACTTCCTGGGCGAACTGGGGGTGGTGCTCCAGGAGGCCCATGTGGCCGGCGGGGCCGAGCATCACCAGTTTCGAGTCGGGGATGGCCTCGTGCAGGGTCACACTGGCGCGCGGCTCCGTGAGGTGGTCGCGGTCGCCGGCCACGATGAGCGTCGGGACGGAGATGCGCGGCAGGGTCGCCGTCTCGTCGAAGCGGAGCATGGCCTGCGTGCCGCGCGACGTCACGCCCGGCCAGGCCAGCGTCTGGAAGCGGGCGACAAAGTCGATCTGCCCCCGCGTCTCCGCGCCCCCGAACCCCAACCCCTTCACAATCAGGTGCAGCGTGCCGTTGAGATAGCTCAGCCAGTTCTGGAGCCAGACCAGCGGCGCGAGGGCCATGGTGATCACGTTCAGCGGCTCGATGACCGGCTTCTGGATGGCGGTTAAGAAGCCGCTGGCCAGGGCGGTACGCACCGGGTTGGTGTACGTGCCTTGCGCCAGGACGAGGCCCGCCACGCGCGTCCCCAACTCGTCGGGGAACAGGCGGCAGAAGGACTGCATAACCATCGTCCCGATGCTGTGGCCGACCAGGACGGCGGGCCGGCCGCCCGCGACGTCGAGCACGGCGCGCAGGTCGTGGGCCATGCGGTCCAGGCCGTAGTCGCCATTGGTGGGGCGCGTCGACTCGCCCAGCCCGCGCAGGTCCCAGACGATGAGGCGGAAGCGCTCGGCCAGGGCCTGCTTGGCGTAGTACCACTCGGTGCTGTTCAGCCCCCAGCCGTGGGTAAGGAGCAGGGGCGGCGCGTCGGGCGGGCCGTAGACCTCGACTTGAAGCTCGGTCCCGTCGGCGCCAGGGACACGATGGACTTCGCCGCCGCGCACCATCTGCGGCTCGTTAGGGCGGGAGGGGGCGAGTAGGGCCAGGACGAGGAAACGCCCCAGGACCGAGAACAGCGTCATCGCCAGCCCGCCGATGAGGTAGGCGGTCCCGACGACGATGCCGACGTACCAGGCGTAGACGAGATACAGGCCGCCGCCGAGGACGGCCAGCGACAGCAAGCCCACCAGCCAGGTGAGCAGGAACGGCAAGGGGAAGAGAAACACAGGGACCTCTTTCAGAAGAGTACACGAATATGATCTCGCGGTCCCTGCAAGTTTTAGACCAGTACGATGGGTATTGGGAGAAGAAGCAAATAGGCCCTGTTATTCCTGTCGAGCTTCACGGATCGCTTCTAGCTCAGCCAGAAGCCTGGGGATCTGCTCGTGCGCGACGGTCCAGACAATATCGTAGTTGATGCCAAAGTACTCGTGGGTAATCTTGTCTCGCATCCCCGCCATCTCTCGCCAGGGCAGCCCAGGATAGCCTCGCTTGAATGACCCTGACAACCGCTTGACGGCTTCGCCGATGATCTGCAGATTGCGAAGGACCGCATCCTGTGTCTTGTTGTCGTTGAGGAAGGCGGCATAGGTCAAATCGGCAGTGTAGCCGATGATCCGCTCGGCGGCCTCAATGATGTCATTGAGGTAGTCTCCGTCACGCCGCCGGGACATCGATCATCGTCCTTTGGATGGTGTCGGCAATCGCTCGGTAGCGCGGCCGTGTGCGACTGTGGTGGAGCGTCTCAAATGTGGTCAGATCAACCTTGCGTCCAAGGCGCGCTTCGAGGTGCTCGGCGAGCGCCACAAACTCCAGCCCCAGCGGGCGGGACAACTCGACCAGCAAATCGACATCGCTCCTGGCTCTAGCCGTGTCTTGGGCAAACGAGCCATAGAGGGCTACGCGCACCACGCCATATTGCGCCTTCAGCAGCGGTAACTCACGCTGTAGGATGTCCAGCACCTCTGCTCGTGTTAGCTGATCGTTCCTAGGCATCGCCATAGGCCCTCCGTGTTGTTAGCTGCCAATTATACCCACGCCACGCCACGGACCCAAAGTGGCCCCCGCGTGCGCCGTCTGGTGAGGTTTGTATTCTCCCTCCTGTCGGCGTACAATGAGCCTGGTCCACGCTGACCCGTAACGTGTTGTCCGGCGCGCGCCGCTCATCACGCCACACGTTTCACGCACCACGTTTCACATCTCACGAGGTACTCCCATGTCCACTCCTGCTCCCGCGTCCTGTGATATCGCCGTCGTCGGGCTGGCCGTGATGGGCCAGAACCTGGCGCGCAACATCGCCTCGCGCGGCTACACCGTCGCCGTCTACAACCGCACCACCGCCCGCACCGAAGAGTTCATGGCGGCCCACCCCGACCCCGGCCTCATCGGCGCCTACGACCTGCCCACGCTCGTCAATCTCCTCAAGCCGCCGCGCCGCGTCCTGCTCATGGTCCAGGCCGGAGCGGGTGTCGATGCCGTCATCGCCCAGCTGACGCCGCTGCTGAGCCAGGGCGACATTATCATCGACGGCGGCAACTCCTTCTTCGTCGACACCGAGCGGCGCGCCGTCGCCCTGGAGGGCGCGGGCTTCCAGTTCATGGGGACGGGCGTCTCCGGCGGCGAGGAGGGGGCGCTGCACGGGCCGAGCATCATGCCCGGCGGCCGCCCCGAGGCCTGGGCCGCCATGGAACCCATCCTCACCGCCATCGCCGCCCGCGCTCCGGACGGCACGCCGTGTGTCACCCACATCGGGCCGCGCGGCGCGGGCCACTATGTGAAGATGGTCCACAACGGCATCGAGTACGGTGACATGCAGCTCATCGCCGAGGCCTACGACATCCTGGCGCGGGGCGGGGGGCTGACCGCTGCCGAGTTGGCCGACGTGTTCGCGGCCTGGAACAATGGCGAGTTGCAGTCATTCCTCATCGAGATCACGTCCCACATCTTCCGCACCCTGGACCCAGAGACCGGGCAGCCGCTGGTCGAGGTGATCCTGGACACGGCGCAGCAGAAGGGGACGGGCAAGTGGACGTCGCAGAACAGCTTCGACCTGGGCATCCCCATCCCGACCATCAACACGGCGGTCGAGGCGCGCCAGCTCTCGGCCCTGAAGGCAGAGCGCCTGGCCGCGGCGCAGGTCCTGACGCGCCCCCAGGCCGCGTTTCAGGGGAATAAGGCCGAGCTGGTCGAGGCGGTGCGGGCGGCGCTCTACGCGTCGAAGATTTGCGCGTACGCGCAGGGCATGGCGCTGCTGCGGGCGGCCTCGCAGGAGTACCAGTACGACCTCGACCTGGGCAGCACGGCCGCCATCTGGCGCGCCGGCTGCATCATCCGCGCCCGCTTCCTGGATGACGTGACGGCGGCCTTCCGCCGCAACCCGGCCCTGCCCAACTTGCTGATGGACGAGTTCTTCGGCTCGGCGGTCCGCCAGCGTGACGCCCAGTGGCGGGCGACCGTCCAGACGGCGATCCAGTTGGGGATTCCCGCGCCGGCGTTTAGCTCGGCGCTGGCCTACTACGACGGCTATCGCAGCGGGCGGCTGCCGGCCAACCTGACGCAGGCCCAGCGCGACTACTTTGGCGCGCACACCTACGAGCGCATCGACAAGCCGGGCATCTTCCACACGCTCTGGGCATAGGCCGTCGCAGCGTGTGGTTCACCGCAGAGAGCACAGAGAGCAGATGGGACTACCAGGTCTCGCCGTCCTCGCTGTGCTCTCTAAATGGGATAGGGTGGAGCGGGGCATTGACGTTTTCACACGGCTATGCTAGATTATGAGTGGCAAGCGGGAGGTGTGCGATGAGTCTTGAAGAATTGCTGACCGACATTCATGCGCTGGAGGAGGAACTGCTGGCTTTTGAGCGCAAGTATGGCGTGCGCTCAGAGACGTTCTTCGCTGCGTATATGAGCGGGGAGGAGCCAGAAGATGACGCGTGGGTGCTCGATTTCGGTGAGTAGGCAAGTGTCTACCGCACCTGGTTGAGGCGTCAGAGTGAATATCGCAACGAGGTGCAGCGCTATCAAGCCAAGCACGCCTCGCTGGCCGGTCTTATCCGCCTCGCGTCATGACGCACCCATTTCGAACGCTCCAAGACTACGAACTGTTTATCTACTCCCTCCCCGAGCAGTTCACCTCCCGCCTGACATCAAGCATCATCGCGTCCCAGCTCCCGAGATGAGCTTTGCACGTCCCAATCTCCCCTTCTTGATTGCGGAGATTGAGGCGCTGTTGAACATGGACAACTGAAGCCTCTGGGCGCTCTTGGCGTTTCTTCTGCAAGCAGCTTACAATTGAGCGTTCAAGAGGATGAATACGGTGAGTGTGATAGAGTCGACTACGTCACGCGTCTCGAGTCTCGAATCGCAGGCATCGACAAAGCCCCGGCTGTGGCCGGGGCTGAAGGGCGCATGGGCCGCCCTGGCCTACGCGCTGGCGGCGCCCAAGCACGGCTGGCGCAACGAACTACTGGCGCTCCAGGTGGAGCACGTCACGCTGCGCTGGCCCGACCTGCCGCCTGCCCTCCACGGCCTGCGCATCGTCCAGTTGAGTGACCTGCACGCCGCCTCCTGGCTACCCGACAGCCTGTTGCGGCGCGGCGTCCAACTCGCGCAGGCGCAAAGCCCGGACCTGGTCCTGCTGACCGGCGACTTCGTCCAGTACGGGCGCGACTCAGCCTACTGGGCCGCGCACTGCGCGGAGATTCTGGCTCCCTTGCGCGCGCCGTTGGGAGTCTACGGGAGCCTGGGCAACCACGACCACTGGGGCGGTCCCGAGAAGGTGGTGACCGCCCTCGAGCGCGTCGGCATCCCGGTACTGGTGAATGCGGCGCGACGGCTCAGCATCGGCGGTACAGGCGCCTGGCTGGTGGGCATCGACAGCGTTCGCAACGGGCGGCCCGACTTCCGCGCGGCCCTGGCCGACGTGCCGGCCGACGGGTTCAAGATTCTCATGGCCCACGAGCCAGACATGGCCGACCGCGCGGTCCACCACGCCATCCAGCTGCAACTCTCGGGGCACAGCCACGGCGGGCAGATCGTCATCCCCGGCGTGCCGACCACCTGGCTGCCGTCGATGGGCCGCAAGTACCCGCGTGGTCTATACCGTGTCGGCAGGATGTGGCTGTACACCAATCGCGGCCTGGGCGCGGGCTTCCCCCCCATCCGGCACAACTGCCCGCCCGAGGTCACCGTCATTCGCCTCGAACGGGAAGAGTGAAACGTGGGTCGTGAAACGTAAAACGTGAAACGTGAGATGATTCTGGCGTAGGCCCGATGGATCACCCGGTAAAGGATTTGGCATGTCTCGACGTCTTGTGCTTCTCGCGCTGGCCGCGCTCTTCGTATGTACTGCCCACCTGGCGGCGGCTCAGGGACCAACCCCGGCGGAGGATCCGCAGCAGAAAATTGCGCCGGAGGTGAGCGCGGCGCTGGCCAAGGATGGGCGCGCCGAGTTCCTGGTCGTGCTGGGCGAGCAGGCCGACTTGAGCGGCGCCGACCGGCTGCCCGACCGCGCCGGCAAGGCCAAGTTCGTCTACGAGCGGCTGCGGGACACGGCGGACAAGACGCAGCCCGCCGTCATGGGCGAGGTCAAGGCGGCAGGCGGCACGGTCAGACGTTTCGCGCTCCTCAACGCGCTGCTTGTGACCGGCGACGGCAAGTTGGCCGAGCGCCTGGCGCGACGCGCCGACGTCAAGCGCCTCGACGCGAACCCCAAGGTGCTCGGCGTTCAGTCCACACCGGACGCGCCGCTGACGCAAGGCGGGCCGGGCACGCCGTGGGGCATTACGAATGTGAAAGCGCCCCAGGTCTGGAGCCAGTACACACGTGGGGCGGGCGTGGTCGTGGCGAGCGCCGATACCGGAGTCCAGTGGGATCACCCGGCCCTCAAGCCCAAGTATCGCGGCTGGGACGGCACGACGGCCGACCATACTTATAGCTGGCACGATGCCATCGAAAACCAGACCGCCCCGCTGGACGACAACGGCCACGGGACGCACACGACGGGGACGATGATCGGGAGCGAGGGAGCCAACAACATCGGCGTCGCGCCCGAGGCCAAGTGGATCGGTTGCCGCAACATGGACCACGGCGTCGGCACACCGGCGCGCTATCTCGACTGCATGGAGTTCTTCCTGGCGCCGTTCCCTCCGACAGGCACGTTCATCACCGGCGGTCGCCCCGACCTGGGCGCGGACATCATTAATAACTCGTGGGGCTGCACTCTAGCCGGTCACGACTCGTCGCCTGAGGGCTGCCTGCCCCACACGTTGACGCAGGCCATCCAGGCGCTGCGTGCGGCGGGTATTGCCTTTGTCGCCTCGGCGGGTAACGATGGGCCGAGTTGCAGCACGGCCTGGGATCCGCCCGCGACGGACGCCGAGACGTTCACCGTCGGCGCGTTTGCCGAGGGCGGCAGTATCGCCGGTTTTAGCGGGCGTGGGCCGGTGGACACCGATGGCAGCAACCGACCGAAACCGGACCTGGCGGCGCCGGGGGTCGGTGTTCAATCGTCGTTACGTACGGGCGGCTACGGCTCGTTGAGCGGGACGTCCATGGCCTCGCCGCATGTGGCGGGCATTGTGGCTCTGATATGGGCGGCAGCGCCGGCGCTGAAGGGGCAGGTGGCGGCGACGGAAGCGCTGCTGCGGGCGACGGCGACGCAACATAATGATAATCAGTGCGGGACCACGGCGGAGGGCCGCGCCAACAACGTTTGGGGCTGGGGCGAGGTCAACGCCCTGGCTGCCACGCAGGCCGCTGTCGCCAGCGGGACGATCAGCGGGACGGTACGCAGCGCGGCTATGTCGCAACCGCTAGCGAACGCGCAGGTGACGCTCACCGGCCCCGGCGCCTTGAACCTGACCGTTATGACGGACGCCAACGGCCAGTACACGGCGCGCGTGGGAGCGGGGACGTACACGGTCGCCGCCTCGGCGTTGGCGTACCAGCCCGCTTCGGCTTCGGTGACGCTGGCGGTGAGTGGCGCAGTGATGCAGGACTTCAGCCTGAGCGCCGCAGCCGAGGTGGTCGTGAGCGGCCACGTGCGGCAGGCCGGCTCGTCCACCCCGCTGCGCGTGACCGTCGAGGCGCTCGGCGCAGGCCGCCGCGCCACCACGGACGCAACGGGCTTCTACTCGCTAACCCTCCCCTCAGGCGTGTATACCCTGCGCGCCCAGGCGATGGGCATCAGCAGCGGCCAACAGAATGTGACGGTCGGTGGGGCGGTGACGCAGGACTTTAGCTTGAGCCTCGCGCCGCCGATTCTGCTGGTGGACGACGACGAGGGCAAGGCGGAGGAGGGTGTGTATAAGGCGGCCTTGACAGCGTTGGGGCGCACGTTCGATACGTATGAAGTGCGCGCGACTGGCTATGGCCCGAGCGCCGACGTGATGGAGAACTATTGCCTGGTCATCTGGGTCATGGCCGGCCCGCGCCACCGTCTGCGCTCGCCTGACTATGCCCAGGTGCAGCGCTACCTGGACCGTGGCGGGCGCGTTCTGGTGAGCGAGCCGGGCGGAGCGACCTCGGCCTTCCACACCGATTATCTGCACAGTCAGCTCGCCAGCAGTTCGCCCTTGTTGACCCTGCAGGGGGTTAGCCCGCTGAGCGGCTCCTACGCCTACTTCACCGACGCGGAGACCGACACGACTGCTGCCTTGACGCCAACGGCGGGGGGCCAGGGCCTCTTCCAGTGGGCGGGTCAGTCTGCCTACGGCGCGATTGGCTACAGTGGCGCTTACCGCAGCGTGTACCTGAGCCTCGGCTTGCAGAACGTCAGCCTGACCAGCCGCAATGCCTTCCTCGGCCAGTTGCTCGACTGGCTGGGCTGCCCGCGCTGTCGCCTGCTGGGGGATGTCAACGACGACGGTGTGGTCGATGTGGTGGATATCTCGCTGGTGACCACAGCATGGGGCGCGACGGCCGACAACCCGCTCTACCGTCGCCGCCTGGACCGCACCCTCGACGGCGTCATCGATGCTGTCGATGCGCAGGTCGTAGCGGGTAACTGGGCCGCCAGGTGTAGCCCATAGGGGTGAGCCAGGCGTAAGAAGAGTTACCCCCGCGCGTCTGAGCCTATGTACTCGCCAGCGGGCGAGGATGGGTAAGAGCAAAACGGACAAGACGACGTAAGAACCTTGAACGTAGCGCATCTTAGCCCATGCGCTTGCCAGACGGCGCGACTGAGTCAGAGAGAGACCGAA
>CAZLBQ010000268.1:0-8578 GCA_964557745.1 uncultured Anaerolineales bacterium | reverse complement strand
CGCGCCTCGTCCGGCGCGGCCGCCACCTGCCAGCCCGCCGCGCGGCGCGCTCGGCCAGGGCTGCCGCGACCGGCGTCGCGCCACCTACAATAACGCGGCCAGGGGCCTCGAAGGTTCGCATCAGCGCCCCTCGTTCTCGTAGAAGCCGCGCCCGGCCTTGCGGCCCAGCCGCCCCGCCGCCACCAGCCGCGCCTGGATCGGGTGCGGCCGGAAGCGCGCCTCGCCAAAGAAGCCCGCGTAGACGGCCTGGGTCACGGCCAAATTAACATCTAGTCCGATAAGGTCAAGCAGCTCGAACGGCCCCATGCGGAAGCCCGCCCCGCGCACGATGCGGTCGACCGTCGCCGCGTCGGCCACGCCGTCGCCCAGCAGCCGCAGCGCCTCCAGGTAGAAGGGCCGCGCCACGCGGTTGACGATAAAGCCCGGCGTGTCCTGCGCCACCACCGGCCGCTTCCCCCACCGCTCGGCCAGCGCCACCGTCGCCGCCACGACCTCGGCGCTCGTCGCCGTCCCCTGCACCACCTCGACCAGCGCCATGAGCGGAGCCGGGTTGAAGAAGTGCATCCCGACCACCCGCTCCGGCCGCGTCAGCGGCGCGGCGATGGCCGTGATGGACAGCGACGACGTGTTGCTCGCCAGGACCGTGTCCGCCCCGACTCGCGCCTCCAGGTCGGTGAAGAGGCGCTGCTTGAGGCCCAGGTCCTCCGGCGCAGCCTCGACGACCCACGCGCAGCCGGCCAGGTCGTCCAGCGTGTCCGCCGCGGCGAGCCGCCCGGCCAGCGCCGCCACCTCGTCCGCCGTCCGCTGGCCCTTGTCCACGGCGCGCCGCCAGAAGCCGCCGATGCGCTCGGCGGCCCGCGCCACCGCCCCCGGCTGGCTGTCAAACAGGACGACGGCGTCGCCCGCCTCGGCGGCCACCTGGGCAATCCCCGCGCCCATCGTCCCCGCCCCCACAACCCCAATGTGCATCACCTGCTCCGCCTTCGTCCATCGTCCATCGTCTATCGTCAGTGGCACATTATAGAGGCAAATACGTCAATCACCCAAGCGCCGGCCTCTCGTCGTTGGCGCGAACGGCTCAAATGTGCTATGATGCCCCCATCGTCCGTCTCGCTAAGGAGAATGCCATGCCCGAAGCCCAGGCCACCATCGGCGTCATCGGCGGCAGCGGCCTCTACCACATGCCCGAGTTGACCGACGTCGAGGAAGTCACCGTCGACACGCCCTTCGGCCCGCCCAGCGACAGCCTCAGCATCGGCACGCTCGCCGGTCAGCGCGTCGCCTTCCTGCCCCGCCACGGGCGCGGCCACCGCATCAGCCCGACAAACCTGCCCGTCCGCGCCAACATCTGGGCGCTCAAGAGCCTCGGCGTCCGCCAGCTCATCTCCGTCAGCGCCGTCGGCAGCCTGCGCGACGAGATCGCCCCGCTGGACATCGTCGTCCCCGACCAACTCTTCGACCGCACGACCAGCCGCCCTCGCACCTTCTTCGAGGCGGCCCCCGTCGTCCACGTCGGGCTAGCGGATCCATTCTGCTCGGCGGTGCGTCAACACCTGCTAGAGGCCGCGCGCAGCGTCGTCCAGACCCGCGTCCACGACGGCGGCGCCCTCGTCGTCATCGAGGGGCCGCAGTTCTCGACCCGGGGCGAGTCGCGCCTCTTCCGCCAGTGGGGCCTGGACATCATCGGCATGACGACGCTGCCCGAGGCCCGCCTGGCCCGCGAGGCCGAGCTGTGCTACGCCTGCCTGGCCCTCGTCACCGACTACGACGTCTGGCGTCACAGCGAGGAACCCGTGACCGTCGAGATGGTCATCCAGAACCTCAACCAGAACGTCGGCGCCGCCCAGCGCATCCTGCGCGCCGTCGTCCCGCGCCTGGCCGGCGCTCCGTGCGCCGACGGCTGCGGCGACGCCCTGGCGACGGCCATCGTCTCCGCGCCCAACACCGTCAGCGCCGAGACCCGCGCCCGCCTCGGCCTCCTGCTCGACCGCTATTTCTAGGCCGCCCGGCGCTCAAGCGCCCGGCGAGTCAGGTCAACCATGAGCCAGCCCGAATTTCGCCTATGGGGACAGCCTGTCTGCCACGCTGCGGCGTTCAGGCCGCAGTCCCCACGCACCAACCCCTTGCGCTGTGAGCACTGGGGCCTGAACGCCCCAGCCTGGGCGAAAGCGCTCCGTTAGGTCTGCTATGTCCACTACCACCCAGCCCCGTCCCACCTTCACCTTCCGCCCGCGCGAGCTTCTCTTCCTCCTCTTCCCCATCCTGCTCGCCCTGGGCCTGTTCGCCCTGCTGACGATGGTCCTGCGCGACCGCCTGCCCACGCCCGCCGACCTGTGGCCCGCCCTGGCCCTCGGCGCGGGCCTGCTCGTCGCCCACCTCGTCGTGTCGTGGCGCGCCCCCCGCGCCGACCCCTACCTGCTGCCCATCGTCGGCGTCCTCCAGGCCGTGGGCCTCGTCATGACCTACCGCCTCGCCCCCGGCATCGCCTCCCGCCAGTTCAACTGGCTCCTCATCGGCCTGGCCGCCTTCGTCATCCTCATGGTCGCCCTCCCCCGCGACCTGCGCTGGCTGCGCCGCTACCCCTACTTCTGGGCCGCGTCCGGCCTGGCCCTGCTCGCCCTCACCCTCGTCATCGGCCGCGCCCCCAGCGGTGGCGGCCCCAACCTGTGGCTCGCCATCGGCCCCTTCACCTTCCAACCCTCCGAGCTGCTCAAAATCCTGCTCGTCGTCTTCCTGGCCGGCTTCCTGGAGCGGCGGCGCGAGCAGTTGATGACCCCCTCCTACCGCGTCGCCTGGGGCGCCCTCCACATCCCCCAGCCGCAGGCCGTCGGCGGCATGCTCGTCATGTGGGGCTTCTCCATGCTGTTCTTCGTCTGGCAGCGCGACCTCGGCGCGGCCCTCCTGTTCTACAGCGTCTTCCTCATCATGCTCTACGTCGCCACCGGCCGCAGCCGCTACGTCCTGGCCGGGCTGGCCCTGTTCGCCGCCGGCGCCTACCTCGTCGTCCGCCTCTTCGCCCACGTCCGCGAGCGCTTCGACATCCTCCTCGACCCGTGGTCCGTCGCCCAGGGCGTCGGCTTCCAGATTGTCCAGGGGCTGGTGGCGCTGGCGGCGGGCGGCATGCTCGGCGTCGGCCTCGGCTACGGCTACGCCAACTACATCCCCGCCGTCCACACCGACTACATCTTCAACGCCATTGCCGAGGAGTGGGGGCTGATGGGCGCCTTCGCCATCCTCGCCCTCTACATCCTGTTCATCACCCGCGGCTACCGCGTCGCCATGACCGCCCGCGACGACTACGCCGCCCTGCTGGCGACCGGCCTGACATCCGTCGTCGCCGTCCAGACCCTCATCATCGTCGGCGGCAACCTCAAGCTCATCCCGCTTACCGGTGTCACCCTGTCCTTCGTCAGCTACGGCGGTAGCTCGCTGCTCACCTCCTACCTGCTGCTCGCCCTGCTGTTGAAGATAGAACCCCGTTCACAACCTTCACCATCTGGCTGATTGTGAACATCGTGTAAAAGAATGACCTCCTACGTATTGACGGTGTCTATGGAATTGATTATAATGGCATTAGGTGGGCCGCCATGAGCGCCAATATCAACCGCGTGGTGGGCTTGATCCTCGTCGGCTTCGCCCTGCTCACGCTGGGCATGACCTACTGGACCGTCGTCCGCGGCGACGAGTTGCTGGCCCTGCCCTACAACGCCCGCACCGTCGAGTTCGAGAAGCTGGTCCAGCGGGGCCGCATCCTCGACCGCAACGGCGCAGTGCTGGCCGAGACGCGCATGACGCCCCAGGGGGGCCAACGCGTCTACCCCTACACCCCCCTCGCGCCCGTGCTGGGCTACTCCAGCCTGCGCTACGGCCAGGGCGGCGTCGAGGCGGCCTTCAACGCGGCCTTGCGCGGCTACGTGGATGCCAACTCGTGGGCGGCGGTGCGCTACCGCCTGCTCCACGAGACGCCCGTCGGCCACGACGTGTATCTCACGCTCGACCTGCGGTTGCAGCAGGAGGCCGACCGCCTGCTCGGCCAGCGGCGCGGCGCGATTATCCTGCTGGACAAGACGGGGGCCATCCTGGCGATGGCCAGCCATCCCAGCTACGACCCGAACCGGCTGGACGAGACGTTCCCGCAGCTCAGCGCCGACCCGGCGGCGCCGCTGCTCAACCGAGCCACCCAGGGCCTCTACCCGCCCGGCTCGGTCTGGAAAACCGCCACCCTGTCGGCCGCCCTCGACGCCGGTACGACGGGTCTCAACCGCGTCTACAACGACGGAGCCGAGACCCTGACCGTCAGCGGCTTCCCGATTCGGTGCAATAACAACCCGCCCGGCGTCAACTCGTTTGACCTGGCCCACGCCTTTGGCTACTCCTGCAACCTGACCTTCGCCCGCCTGGCGCTGGAACTCGGCGCGGACCGCTACACGCGCTACGCCGACGCCTTCCATGCCACGACGGACCTCCCCCTGGAGATCCCCGTCGCCAAGAGCCGCCTGGCCAATGACGACCTGAGCAATCCGGTCCTCCTGGCCTCCACGGGCTTCGGCCAGGGCGAGTTGCAGCAGACGCCCTTGTCCATCGCCATGCTCGGCGCGACCGCCGTCAACGGCGGCCGCCTGCCCCGCCCCCACCTGCTCAAGGAGATTCACGACACCAGCGGGCGGACGGTAGAGACGGGCCAGGCCGGCGATCTGGGCGCGCCTATCCGCCCGGAGACGGCCCAGCAGGTGCTCCAGGCGATGGAGGTGGCCGTCACCGACGGCTACGCCAACGGCGCCAAGGTCCAGGGCGTCCGTGTCGGCGGCAAGACCGGCACCGCCCAGACCGGCGGCCCGACCACGACGCCCCACGCCTGGTTCCTGGGCGTCGCCCCCATCGACAACCCCCAGTATAGCGTTGTCGTCATGATCGAGAACGGCGGCGAAGGCTCGACCGTCGCCGCGCCCCTTGCCGGCCGCATGCTCGCCGCCGCCTTGCAGAAGTGATTGGGTGTCAGCCGTTGGGACGCCAGGTCTAGGTCACGACCTGCGCCTCAACCGCCAACTCCCAATCCCATGACCCCGAGGAGGTGTCTATCGGCTGTCCGACCTGTTCCCCCCCGCAGTTCTCGGCACGCACGTCCCAGTTGTTAATCCCCGTGATGGTTAGAGAGGAGTCCCCCCTATGAACCGTCGTTTTCTCTGGCTCCCCTTGCTGGCCCTGGTGGCCGCGCTGGCCCTCCTGGCCGGCGTGAGCATCAGCGCCGCCCAGGCCGCCCCGGCCGCCACCGACGGCAGCGACGGGCTGCGCATCGACAGTGACGCCATGGCGAAGGTGGCCGACATTGCCAAGCGCTCCGAGGCCTACCTCGTCAAGAACGCCGACGGCACCGTGACCCTCAACCTCGACAACGCCGCCGCCATCGGCGCGACCGACAAATTCCTGGCCGACTACAAAGCGGCCCTCGCCAATATCAACGCCGAGATCCGCGCCGGCCACTTCAAGGCCCAGGCCGACGGCACCCTGAAAGTCGCCGCCGACGCCAAGGCGCCCACCCAGAAGAGCGCCGCGCCCGCCGGGCTGAAGCTGCCCGCCGGGGCCACCCTGGTCGAGAACCCGACCGCCGAGCAGTTGGCCGCCGCCCGACCGGCCCCCCTGGCGCGCGGGCAGGGCAGCCCCAGCCTCGCCCCTGACTGGAACGTCGTCAACAACGGCTACTTCTACGTCACCTGGACGTCCTACGACGCCTACTGGTACCGCTACTACCCGTACTACTACACGTGGCCGGCGGCGATGGCGGCCTACGTCGGCTACCCGTACATCAGCACGCGCCTGGTGTACCTGTTCACCTACTCCTACAACTACCCGTACTTCACCTCGGCCACCTACCCCTTCGGCGTGTACTGGTACATCCCCTGGAACTACCTGTGCAACGTCTGCGGCGTAGGCTACTACCCGGTGTACTTCTACACCCGCTACGTCTACTACTACTACGGCTACTACTACTACGGCTACACCTGGCGCGGGTACTACCTGTACTTCTAAACTGATCCCCAACCGTAGCGCCGACTTCAGTCGGCAGGCGACTCAAGTCGGCGCTACGAGGACGCGCCAGGCGGGTTGCGCTGTCTGATCAGTATAGGCGACCCGCCGGGACAAGAAACGGGGCGCGGCCATCCCAGCCGCGCCCCCTCTTCTTCCCCACTACCCCCGCCACGCCAGCAGCGCGATCCCCGCCACCATCAGGCACGCCCCAATCCCCCGCGCCCAGCCCACCTTCTCGTGGAACATCCACGCCCCCCACGCCGCGCCGACCAGGATGCTGCTGCTGCGCACCGCGCTGACATAGCTCGCCGGGGCCAGCGACAGCGCCCACAGCACCAGGAAGTACGCCCCCAGCACGAAGATGCCCCCGACGACAAGCCGCCAGCCGCCCACGCGCGGCGCCGCCCGCGCGACGGCCCGCCCCTCCAGCCACACCACCGCCGGCGCGCTGACGACGGTCATGGCGACGAACGTCCATAAGGTGTAGGCGGGCGGCGGCATCGCCGACACCCCCATCTTGTCGAACAGCGAGTAGCTCGCGATGAACAGCCCCGCCGCCAGCGCCCAGCGCGCCCCGCTGTCGCGCAGCGCCTGCACCGGCCGCCACACGTCCCTCCAACTCGGCAGGCTGACCAGGTACAGGCCGACAATCAGCAGCCCGATGCCGACGTAGCCCGCCGCGGGCAGCCGCTCGCCCAGCAGCAGCGCCGACATCAGCGCGACAAAGGCGGGCGCCGAGCC
Organism: uncultured Anaerolineales bacterium; assembly: GCA_964557745.1. Classification (GTDB taxonomy): domain Bacteria; phylum Chloroflexota; class Anaerolineae; order Epilineales; family JAHCIE01; genus JAHCIE01. Next base: position 1,810 of record CAZLBQ010000268.1, on the reverse strand, counting down.
GCGCGCCAGCGGGTACACCAGCGACATATCGGCCAGCCCGTAGGCGCGGGTGATGGCGACCATGTAGCCCGTCTCGCACACCGCGCTGGCCAGGAGGATGGGCCACACGTGCGGCGGGACCTGCATGGGCGTCGTCAGGACAATGGGCAGGGCGTACAGGCCGATGGCGAATAGCTGGCCCCACCACAGGTAGGCCAGCCGCCCCGACGCCCCCTTCATCCAGCCGTTCCACGCCGCGTGCATCAGGGCGGAGATGAGGAGCAGCGCTATCGCAAGAGGTGGCATGGGTTAGCTTGGGGAGAAGGGGTCATTCGCAGGTGGAAGCAATCCGTATCACCACGAGCGCGCCTTAGCCGAGCTGCTCGGCCAGTCCGATGATGATGCCCTCAGGACCACGGATGTAGCATAGCCGGTACGTGTCCTCGTACTGCACCACGTCGCCCATGAGCTTGGCCCCGTGGGCGCGCAACCGCGCCACGACATCGTCGATGGCGTCGACGGCGAACATGAGGCGACATATGCCCAGCGTGTTCATCGGCGCGTCCACAGGCCCCCACCTGACCGCCTGGGGCGTGTGGAACTTGTCCAGCTCGATGCGACCGTGACCATCGGGCGTCCGCAGCAGCGTAAGGGTGGCCCGGACATCCTTGAGGCCGATCAGGCTGTCCACCGCAGGCCCTTCGACTGACGTCTCGCCCTCCAGCTCCATACCAAGCGCGAAAAAGAACGCCTTCACCGCCTCCAGGTCGTCGACCACGATGAGAACGTTGTCCATCCGTTGAAGCGTCATAGCCTGCCTTCCCTCGCCGCGACATACACGCTCAATTGTACATACTCCCCGCCCAGGCCGCCAACAGCGCCCCACCAGCCGGCGGCGAACCGGGTATTCTATACCGATTCCACCGCGAAACCCTCATCGCGCGCCCTTGTAGCGCCGACTTGAGTCGGCTGCCGGCTGAAATCAGCGCGACGAGCAGGCAGTGGGTTTCACCCTGGGATGAGTCTAGAGCGCCACCAGCCCCCCATCAATCGTCAGCGCGTGGCCCGTGACAAACGCGGCCGCGTCGGAGAGGAGCCAGACGATGGCCGCCGCCACCTCGTCCGCCGTCCCCATGCGCCCCATCGGCTGCGCCGTCGTGAGCCGCTTCTCCAACCCCGGCTCGGCCGCCAGCGTCCGCTCGATCATCGGCGTCCGCGTGAAGGCCGGGCACACCGCGTTGACCCGGATGCCGGCCCGCGCGTACTCGACCGCCGCCGTCTTGGTCAGGCCGACCACGCCGTGCTTGCTGGCGTCGTACGCCGACAGCAGCGGCGCTCCAATGAGACCCGCGACCGAGGCCGTGTTGACAATCACCCCGCCCCCCTGGGCCAGCATCGTCCGAATCTCCGCTTTGAGGCACAGCCACACGCCCTTGAGATTGACCTGGATCACCTGGTCGAACACGTCGTCGGGGTAGTCGTGGAGCGGCCGGTAGACCCCTTCGATGCCGGCGTTGTTGACCGCGCCGTCCAGCCGCCCATACGTCTGCACCGCCGCCCGCACCAGCGCCTCGACCTCGCCCGCGTTCGTGACGTCCGCGTGGACGTACAGCGCCTCGCTGCCCGCCGCCTCGACCTGCGCCGCCGTCTCCCGGCCCCCCGCCTCGTCCACGTCGGCGATGACCACCGCCAGCGCCCACTCGCGCGCGAAGAGCAAGGCCGTCGCCCGCCCAACCCCCGACCCCGCCCCGGTGATGAGAACGGTCTTACTCTGCAACTGGCTCATCGTTGCCCCTCAGTTCCCCAACCGTCGGCGGCGCAAGCAGCCGCC
>CAZLBQ010000267.1:1538-8596 GCA_964557745.1 uncultured Anaerolineales bacterium | reverse complement strand
GCATACCGAAAGTATAGCCGGGGGGGGAAACGATGACGGCCCCAACCGTCAACCGTCAACCCAGGAACGCGGGTAGCACACGCTCGCCCAGCAGCCGAAGGGCGCGGCCTTCGTCCAGGCCGTGGGGCGTGCCGAGTTCGACGCGCGTCGCGCCCCGGTCGGCCAGGTCCGCGATGTGACGGACGATGTCCTCCGGTGTGCCCGCGAAGGCGAAGCGGCGCAGCGTCGCGTCCGAGATCGCAGCGGCTGCGCCGTCGGCGTCGCCCCGCGCGACGGCGGCCTTGACCCGCGCCATCTCGTCCGGGTCGGGTTGGAACGTCGGGTCCAACTCGGCCACGACCGGCAGGTACAGGGCGACCTCGCGCCGCGCCAGGGCCTGGGCGGCCCGGCGGTCCTCATCGACCACGCTAACCGCGCCCACGGCCAGCCCAACGGCGCGGCCCTGGGCGTGGCGGTCGATGCGGCCGCGCATGACCGGCATCAGGTCGGGGTTGGCCGAGCCGCCCACTTTGACCTCGTCAATCAGGTGCGCTGTCTGTGCGATCAGCCCTTCGCCCCACGTTCCCAACATCACCGGAACCTGGCGGCGCGGCGGCCGCCAGCGCAGCGCCTGGCCGGGGATGAGGTGGAAGACGTCACCCACGTAGCCCGACGTGTCGCCCGCCAGCAGGAGCCGGACCAGTTCGAGGGCCTCGCGGACCGCCTGAATGGGCCGCGTTGGGTGGAGGCCCAGCGCGTCGAGCCACGCGCCGCGCGCCATGCCGAGGTAGGCGCGGCCCTGGCTAGCCTCATCGAGCAGCGCCAGGTGCCCGGCGATGTTGATGGGGTGACAGGTGAAGGGGTTGACGGCGGCCGGGCCGAGGCGCGCCCGCCGCGTGTGCTGCGCCATGACCAGCAGGGGCAGCCAGGCGGGCTGGTAGAACAGATCGTTGTAGACCGAGAGAAAGGCGAAGCCCTGCGCCTCGGCCAGTTCGGCCAGGGCCGCGTACTCGGCCAGGGTCTTGTCGGTCTGGAAGGCGAGGCTGATCTGGATCATGACGACGGTCCCGTCTAGCGGTGGGCGAGGCCACGCATGTCGGCGAGGGTCGCGTAGCCGTGGGCGGCCATGAAGTCGTCCAGGTCGCTGCCGATGCGGCGCAGGACGCGCGGCCCGTGGATGCTGATGGCCGTCCCGACGCCGACCAGCGTCGCGCCCGCCAGAATCATCTCGGCGGCGTCACGGCCCGTCGTCACGCCACCGACGCCGATGACGGGTATGCGGACGGCGCGGCTGATCTCGTAGACGCAGCGCAGGGCGATGGGCTTGAGGGCCGGGCCGGACAGGCCGCCGGTGCGATTGGTGATGGCGGGCCGTCCTGTATCGGCGTCGACCAGCATGGCGGGCATGGTATTCACGGCAGTGATGGCGTCTGCGCCCGCCTCTTCCACCAGGCGCGCGACGCGGCCAATGTCCGACAGGTTGGGCGACAGCTTGACGGTGATGGGGCAGCGGACGGCGGACTTGACTGCCGCTGTGACCTCGGCCACGCCCTCGGCGCTGCCCGTGCCCTGCGTCGGGTCGTGGCCCAGGTTAGGGCACGAGGCGTTGAGCTCCAGCAGGTCAGGTTCGACCGTGTCCACCCGCCGCGCCAACTCGACAAACTCCGCCACCGACTCGGCGTAGACGCTGGCGATGGCCGGCACGCCCCACGGGCGCAACCGGTCCCGCGCCTGGCGGTACAGGTCGAGCCAGGCGTCGATGCCGGGGTTGGGTAGGCCTAGGGCGTTCAACGCCCCGCCCTCCCAGGTCACGAAGTTGGGGGCCGGGTGGCCCAGGCGCGCCTCCCGGGTGGCCGTCTTGACCGTCACTGCTGCCGCGCCGCCCTTCGCCACGTCCTCAATCTCGGCGCTGCTCGCCGTCCACGGCCCGCAGGCCGCGATGATCGGGTGGTCGAGGCGCAGCGACGCCACGCTCACACTCAGGTCAGGGGTCATGCCTACCTCCCGCCCCGCGCTGCCTCGATCTCCTGGCGCGTCGCCTCGCTCATCCGCCCGGTGGCGACGAGGGCATCCAGGACTGTGGTCAGGGTCAGCACGGCGTGGACGCGGTAGCCCCGCGTCTCCAGCGGCTCGCGCCCGCCTTCCTCGCGGTCGATGAGCACGACGATGTCCCGCACCGTCAGTTCGGCTGTCTCCAACGTCTGAATGGCTTCGAGCTTGGACGCCCCGCTGGTGATGACGTCGTCGACGACGACGGCCCTCTCGCCTGGCTCAAAACGGCCCTCAATCGCCCGCCCCGTGCCATAACTCTTGACCTCTTTGCGCGGGTAGACCATCGGGCGGTTGAGGTGGAGGGCGACGGCCGTGCCGATGGGCATGGCGGCGTAGGGGATGGCGGCGATGCGGTCGAAGGTCAGGCCGCGCATGACCTCGCCGTAGGCCGCGCCCACGTCGCGCAGCAGCGTCGGCTCCGAGACGAGCAGCCGCAGGTCAAAGTAGAAGGGCGACGTGCGCCCCGACTGGAGCTTGAACTGGCCGAAGCGCAGGCAGCCCGCGTCGGCGAGGCGCACGGCCAGGTCGGCCAGGGCAGACGGCTGGGCGGTCGCGGCAGTCTCCGCCCTTGATGAGCGTTGCGCGTCGACCGCCGCGTTGAGGTCCTGGGCAGCGCGGCGCGGGTCGGCGGCGCGGGCGATGGCGCGCGAGACGGGCAAGAGCAGGCCACGCCCGTCCGCGTCCAGACCGGCCTGCAAGGCCGCCGCCAGGTCGCCGCCTTGCGGCCCCACACCGGGCGCGAGGATGAGCGCGTCGGGGACGGCGGCCCGCACGGCGCGCAGTTCGTCGGGGGCTGTCGCGCCGACAACCAGCGCCACGTTCCCGCCCACGCCCCACGCCTGAACGTCCCGCGCCACGCGCAGGTAGAGCGGCTCGCCGTCGATGGGCAGGCTCTGGACGGCCGGCGCGCCCGGATTGGAGGTGCGGCACAGGATGAACACGCCCCGCGCCGGGTCCTGGAGGAACGGCACGAGGGCGTCCTGGCCGACATAGGGGTTGGCGGTGATGGCGTCCACGTCCCAGCGCTCGTAGGCAGCGCGGGCGTAGGCCGCCGAGGTGTTGCCGATATCCGCCCACTTGACGTCGAGGATGGTCACGGCGTCCTCCGGCAGGCGGCGCAACGTCTCTTCCAGCGCGGCGACCCCCGCCGGACCGTGCTGGAGGTAGAACGCCAGGTTGAGCTTGTACGCGCACACCAGGCCCTCAGTGGCCTGGACGAGCCGCGTGTTGTCCTCGACCAGCGCCGCCGGGTCCGTCCCCAATGGGGTCTCCGGATCCAGGCCCAGGCACAGCAGGCTGCCGGTGCGCGTCATCGCCGCGTCCAGCCGCTCACGGAACGTCCCCGCCTGTGTCGCATGCCTATTCATCACCCCTCCTCATGGTAGTCACACCGACGACCGACGACGGACGATAGACATCTTCGCCACCGTCCATCGTCCGTCGTCCATCGTCGCACGCTAGAGCTTACCCAGCACCGCCGCGAGCAGGGCCATGCGGATATAGAGGCCGTTCTCGACCTGGCGGAAGTAGGCGGCGCGGGGGTCGTCGTCGACCTCGGGGCTGATCTCGGTGACACGGGGCAGCGGGTGCATGACAATCATGTTCTGCTTGGCTCGCTGCATCAACGCGGGGGTGATGGCGTAGCTGTCCTTGACAGCCTCGTACTGGCTCAGGTCACCAAAGCGCTCCTTCTGGACGCGGGTGATGTACAGCACGTCGGCGCGCTCGATGACGTCGTGGACGTCGTCGCTCTCGCGGGAGGGGATACCACGCGATCGGACCTCGTTGATGAGACGCATGGGCAGGCGCAGAATCTCCGGCGAGACGAAGTCGAGGGTCACGTCGTACTGGAGCAGCAGTTGGGTCAGGGAGTGGACGGTGCGGCCAAAGCGCAAGTCGCCCACCATCGCCACGTTCAGGCCGTCGATGCGGCCCAGCTCCTCCTGGATCGTGAACAGGTCAAGCAGCGCCTGGGTCGGATGCTCACCCACGCCGTCGCCGGCGTTGATGACGGGGACGGTCGCCGCGCGCGCCGCCTCGGTCGATGACCCCATCTCGGGGTGGCGCAGCACGATGACGTCGGCGTAGCGCTCGAGCGTCTTGACGGTGTCGGCGAGCGACTCGCCCTTGGAGACCGATGAGAACTGCACGCCCTGGGTGATGGGGATGACGCTGCCGCCCAGCCGCTCCATCGCGGCAATGAACGAGCTACTGGTGCGCGTCGACGGCTCGTAGAACAGGCAGGCCACGATCTTGTGCTTCAACAGGTCATAGCCGCCGTCGCGCTGGACGCGCCCGCGCATCTCGTGGGCGACGCGGAACAACTCTTCGAGCAAGGGCCGCGAGAACTGGTTGACCGACAGAATATCCTGCCCGGCGAGGTCACGCAGCGTGGTCGGGGCAGCGGTGTGGACTGATCCATTGGCAATCACGGTATCCTCCTGAAGGCTTGGCAGCACATAAAAACTTCCGAAGTCCTGAGGACTTCGGAAGCTAAATCACACCTGGGGTTGAATAAAACGCCCCTCACCCGGCGCGGCCACCACCTGGCCGTCCGCGTAGGCGAGACGGCCTCGGTAGACGACACGCCGCAGCCGCCCCTGGACGGCCAGCCCCGCGAACGGGCTCCAGTTCGGGCGCGTCTGATAGCCCTCGCTCGGCAAGGTCCAGCGGTCGTCCAGGTCAACCTCGATGTGGGTGTCGGGCTGGTCGGGCAGGCTGTAGACCCGGCGGGGCGTGGTGTGGACGAGGTCCAGCAACCGGTCAAGGCTAAGCCGTCCCTCGGCCACCGCCGTCAGCATCAGGGGCAGCGTCGTCTCCAGGCCGGGCACGCCGGGCGGCGGGGTCGTGCCGCGCTTCTCGTCGAGGGTGTGCGGCGCGTGGTCCGTCGCGCTGCAGTCGACGACGTCCAGCAACTCCCACAGGCCCGCGCGGTCAGCGGGCGTCGCCAGGCGCGGGCGCATGTCGCCCAGCGGGCCAATGCGGGCCACATCCGTTTCGTCCAGGAACAGGTGGTGGGGGCAGACCTCGCACGTCACGGGCGCGCCCTGCGCCTTCGCGGCCTGGATGTAGAGCAGTTCGTCGCGGCGGCTGACGTGGCAGATGTGAATGCGCTGGCCGTGGGCCCAGGCCAGACCGACGGCCAGGGGCAGGCTGAGTTCCTCGGCATGGACGGCGATGGGGCGGCCGCGCGGCCAGGCGCGGAAGTGGGTCAGCAGCGTGGCCCAGTCGTTGACGCGCAGCGGGCCATACGTCGCGTCGAGGTAGATCTTGAGGCCGATGGCCTGGTCTGCCAGGCGCGCCGCCTCCTGGGCGTTGCCCTGGGCCGCGCCGACGAACAGACCGACGTCGCAGCGCGCCCTGGCCCGCACGTTGGCAACCGCCTGATCGAGCGTGGCGCGGTCGATGGTGGGCGGCTTGGTGTTGGGCATCCCCAGCACAGCAGTCACGCCGCCGGCCAGCGCCGCCGCCGTCCCGCTGGCGAAGTCCTCTTTGTGCGTCTCACCCAGGTCGCGCAGGTGGACGTGGACGTCCACCCAGCCGGGGAACGTCACAACAGCCATAGGCGCCTCCCTCGACCAGCATAAAAAAAGCGCCCTTCCAGGCGCGGGCCTGGCTGGCGCGGTGATGGTCGGGTCGTCCGGGTGGTGCTGGTCATAATTCTCCCGGACGGGAAGTATACGTCAGGCCGCCGCCAGACGCAAATCCGGGCGCGTCGACTTGGCAGAGGGGGAACGGATAGAGTACAATGGAGACCGAAAGCACAAGGCATAGCGAAGCGAGGTGAACCGAATGGAGATCATAACGGCAGTTTATGAGGACGGTGTCCTTCGGCCTCTGGAGCCGGTGGACCTGGTGGAACACCAGACCGTGCGACTCCAACTCCTGCCCGACGTAGCAAGCGAGGAGGTGGAGGCGACCGTTAGGCAACTCATCGCCTCCGGTAAGTTGACGCCGCCACCCCATCGTCTGAGGCGGGAACCGCGCTCAGAAGCGACGCGTCAAGCCCAGGCCAAGCGCATGGGGCAGCGGCCAGGGAAACCTGTCTCTGAGATCATCATTGAGGATAGGGGCGATCGGTGAGCGTCTACTTCCTCGACGCCAGCGCACTGGCGAAGCGGTACATCGAGGAGACAGGATCAGCCTGGGTTCGCGGGCTGTGTCGTCCTGATGCCGGCCACATCCTGCTCGTGGCGCGCATCTCACGCGTCGAGGTCGCCAGCGCCTTCGCCCGTCGCCAACGGGAAGGTACGCTATCGCAGGTCGAAGTTGACCAGACCGTGGACGACCTGCGCATCGACTTCGACACACAGTATCAAGTTGTTGAATTGAGCGAAGAACTGGCAGAGGAGGCTGCCTGGTTGGTGCAGCGGCATCCGCTGCGGGCCTATGATGCTGTCCAGTTGGCCTCGGCGCTCTATCTGGCATCGGCATTGCCAGCCTTGTCTACACCGTCTTTCATCTTCCTCTCAGCTGACACTCGCCTACTGACAGTTGCCAAGGCGGAAGGGGTCGCGACAGACAATCCGGTCAACCACCCCTAATCCATGCTGAGCCTGTATATCCCCGACCCCCGCCAGTTTGCACATAACGTATAGAACAGATCAGGACTTGTCAACCGAGAGGAGCTTTGTCTATGGACGCCCCGCAGCCTGTCGTCCCGCCGCCCTGGCAGCCAGGCGGCGGCCTGCCCGCCCTCAAGATTACCAACGTCAAGGCCATCTGCACCGCGCCGGACGGCATCCGCCTTGTCGTCGTCAAGGTCGAGACGTCGGAGCCGGGGCTGTACGGCTTGGGCTGCGCGACGTTCACCCAGCGCCCGCTGGCCGTCGTCACCGCCATCGAGAAGTACCTCAAGCCCTTCCTCTTGGGCCGCGACCCGTCCGACAGCGAGGACATCTACCAGTCGGCCTACGTCAGTTCCTACTGGCGTAGCGGGCCGGTTCTCAACAACGCCCTGGCCGGGGTCGACATGGCGCTGTGGGACATCAAGGGCAAGCGGGCGGGGATGCCCGTCTACCAACTCC
>CAZLBQ010000267.1:0-1438 GCA_964557745.1 uncultured Anaerolineales bacterium | reverse complement strand
ATGGCGCTGTGGGACATCAAGGGCAAGCGGGCGGGGATGCCCGTCTACCAACTCCTGGGCGGCCGCTCCCGTGTTGCCGCCGCTCTCTACGCCCACGCGTCAGGCCACGACTTCATGGAGGTGGAGGACGAGGCGCGCCGCTACATCGAGCAGGGCTACCGCTACGTGCGCTGCCAGGTCACGGTGCCGGGCTACTCAACGTATGGCTCACGCATCGTCCCGCAGCTCCAGCCCTCGCCCCAGACCCTCGGCCTGGGCACCGCGCCCTGGGAGCCGACGCCCTACGTCCGCCTCGTCCCGCGCCTGTTCGAGCACCTGCGCGTCCAGTTGGGCGACGAGGTTGAACTGCTGCACGACGTCCACGAGCGCATCCCGCCGGTCATGGCGCTGGGCCTGGCGAAGGAACTGGAGCCGTATCACCTGTTCTTCCTGGAAGACCCCCTCGCGCCCGAGGACAACGACTATTTCCGGCTCATGCGCCAGCAGACGACGACGCCCATCGCCATAGGCGAGTTGTTCGTCAACCAGCAGGAGTACGTCCCGCTCATCCGCGACCGCCTCATCGACTTCATCCGCGTCCACATCTCGGACATCGGCGGCCTCAGCATGGCCCTCAAGCTGGCCCACTTCTGCGAGTTCTTCGGCGTCCGCACCGCCTGGCACGGCCCCGGCGACGTCTCGCCCGTCGGCCACGCCGCCAACCTCCAACTCGACCTGGCCTGCCACAACTTCGGCGTCCAGGAGCAGCACGTCTTCGGCGAGGCCGCGCGCGAGGTCTTCCCCGGCACGCCTGAGATTCGGGATGGCTACCTGTGGTCCAACGAGAAGCCGGGCCTGGGCGTGGACATCAACGAGGACCTGGCCGCCAAATACCCCTTCCCTGCACACCCGCTCAACGGCGCGTGGCCGCCGGTGCGCCGGCTCGATGGGACGGTCATCCGGCCGTGACGGTGCATGGTAGGTAGTGATGGATACTTGGTGCTTCTAGCAGAGGAGGCTAGTCATGTCCCTTGCCCCGGGCCTTGTCGGTCAGTTGGAACGCCGCGTCGAACCCCAGCACACCGCCCAGCACCTCGGCAGCGGTAGCGTCCAGGTTCTCGCCACACCCACTATGATTCTGTGGATGGAGGAAGCCGGCGTCCTGGCGACCAAGGACGCCCTTGGCCCCGGTCAGGCCACCGTTGGCGCGCTCGTCAACGTGCGTCACCTGGCCCCCACGCCCGTCGGCATGACGGTGCGCGTGCGCGCCGAACTGGTGGCGGTCGAGGGCCGGCGTCTGGTGTTCCGCGTCCGTGCCGAGGACGAGCGCGAGGTCGTCGGCGAGGGCGACCACGAACGCTTCGTCATTGACCTGGCCCGCTTCCAGGCGCGCATCGCCAGCAAGCGGTGATAATCTTCATCAACGGCCCGTTTGGCGTCGGCAAAACCACCGTCGCCG
>CAZLBQ010000266.1:0-8597 GCA_964557745.1 uncultured Anaerolineales bacterium | reverse complement strand
GGTCGTCAACCTGACGACGCACCACGCCCACTTTGCCGTCATCGAGCGCTGCCTGAACGCCGGCAAGCATGTCTACAGCGAGAAGCCCCTGGCGCTGACCACGGCTGAGGCGCGTGCGTTGGTGGACCTGGCCGACGCTAAGGGCGTGCGGCTGGGCTGCGCGCCGTTCACCTACTTTGGCGAGGCGCAACAGACGGCGTGGCGCGTGCTGCGCGAGGGGCGGCTGGGGCCGGTGCGCGCCGTCTTCGCCGAGGCGAACTGGGGCCGCATCGAGACGTGGCATCCGGCCCCGCAGCCGTTCTACGAAGTTGGGGCGCTGTTTGACGTCGGCGTCTATCCGCTGACGACGCTGACCACAATGTTCGGCCCGGCGCGGCGCGTGACGGCGACGGCTCGGCTCCTCAAGCCCGACCGACTGACCAAGCGCGGCGTCCCGTTCCATATCGAGACGCCCGACTTTGTCGTGGCGATGGTGGAACTCCAATCGGGGCCAATCATCCGCCTGACGACGAACTTCTACGTCAACCAGCACAGCGTCCAGCACGGCATCGAGTTCCACGGCGACCTGGGGTCGCTCTACCTGTCCAACTGGGTGACGCGGGATGCCAGCGTCGAGTTCGCGCCCTTCAACGAGAAGTACGCGCCTGAGCCCTACGTACGCGCGCCCGACGCCAAGATGGACTGGGCGTGGGGCGTACTGGACATGGCGGAGGCGATCCAGGCGGGCCGGCCACCCCGTGTGACCGGCGCGCAGGCCGCCCATGTCGTGGAGATTCTGTGTGCCACAACCGAGGCGTACCAGACGGGCCGCCCCGTCGCGATTACGTCCACCTTTACCCCACCCTCGCCCATGCCCTGGGCCGCGTAACATGCTGACCATCGCTCACCTCGCGGACAGCGCCTTGCTGGTCGAGTTCACCGATCCCGACCTGCTGGCCGCCAACCGGCGCGTGCTGGCTCTCCAGCATGCGCTGGCCGAGCGGCAGCCGCCGGGCCTGCTCGACCTGACACCGGCCTACCAGACGCTGTTGATCTATCTGGACCCGCTGGTGTGGCCGCCACGCCGGGCGGCGGCCGACGTCGAGGGCCTGGCGCGGCAGGTGGGCGAGCGCGACGCACTGACGGGCCGCGTGGTTGAGGTCCCGGTACGATATGGCGGCGTCGACGGCCCGGACTTGCTGGATGTGGCGCGCCATACAGGGCTGAGTGAGGCCGAGGTGGTCCGGCTCCACGCGGCGGGCGAGTACACCGTCATGTTTGTCGGCTTCCTGCCGGGCTTCCCGTACCTGTTTGGTCTGGACCCGCGCCTGGCGACGCCGCGTCTACCCACGCCGCGCACGCGCACGCCCGTCGGGAGCGTCGGCATCGGCGGTGACCAGACCGGCATCTACAGCACGCCGTCGCCGGGCGGGTGGCGGCTGATTGGGCGGACGCCGCTCACCCTCTACGACCCTCACCAGGACCCACCGACCCTGCTCCGCGCGGGCGACCAAGTGCGCTTCGTCGCCATCAGCGCTTGACGGCGACGCGCCTACGCCATGATTCACGTCCTCGAGCCGGGGTTGCAGACGACCGTCCAGGACCTGGGCCGCATCGGCCTGGGCGACCAGGGCATCTCGCCCGCCGGCCCGATGGACTCGCTGGCGCTGCGCCTGGGCAACCTGATTGTCGGTAACCCGCCCGCCGCCGCCGCGTTGGAGATCACCCTCGTCGGGCCAAGGCTGCGCTTTGAGAGCGACGCCGTCATCGCCCTGGCCGGCGCCCCTTTCCTCTTTGAGTTGAAAGTTGAAGGTTCCAGGTTGAAGGTTGAACTTGATAGGTCGGAAGTTGCAGGTTCAACCTTCAACTTTCAACCTTCAACGTTCACCCCCCTCCCGCTTTGGCAGGCGGTCCGCGTTCGGGCGGGTGACGTAGTCCGCATAGGGGCGGCGGCCGCGGGTGCGCGGGCCTACCTGTGCGTAGCGGGCGGGATCGACACGCCGCCCCTGCACGGCAGCCGCGCGACGCATCTCATGGCCGGGCTGGGCGGGCTGGAGGGACGGGCGTTGCAGGCAGGGGACCGGCTGCCGCTGGGTAAGCCGGCGAAACCGCTGGCCGCGCTTGTGGGGCGGCGGCTCAAGCCGTCGCTGCGGCCGACCTATTCTGCCGTCATTCCGGTGCGGGTGCTGCTGGGGCCGCAGGCCGAGCGCTTCACTGAGGACGCGCGGGCCGCCTTCTTGGGCCAGCCGTACACCGTCACTCCCGACTCGAACCGCATGGGGGTGCGGCTCAGCGGGCCAGCGCTGACGCACACGCGCGGCGCGGACCTGCTGTCCGAGGGCATCGCGCTGGGGGCGATCCAGGTTCCGCAGAGCGGCCAGCCGATTATCCTGATGGTGGACCGTCAGACGACGGGGGGATACACGAAGATCGCGACGGTCATCGTGGCCGATATAGCGCGCGTGGGGCAGGCGCGGCCCGGCGCGCGGCTCCATTTTCAGGCGGTGAGCCTGAAAGAGGCCATCGAAGCGCGCCAATCTCAGGAGGCTCTGGTGAGCAAGCACAGTGTGGAACGAGCCGAAGCCTGGGGAGCGACAGATGTGGTCGAGGTGATGCGGGCGTTTGCCGAGAGCGGGCTGGGGGAGATGAAGCTGCGGGCGGGCGGGGTCAAGCTGACGCTCAAGCGCGCCACGCCGACGGCGAGGGAGCGGCCGACGTGGCGCGAGGAGGAGCGCCTACCCGAGATCTGGGACGACGACGGGGTGGACCCCTTCGCCCCTGTGCCCGGTCGGGAGGACGAGGCGGAGGCAGCGGCGCCCGAAGCCGGGGCCGACGACGAGACGGCCAGTGTCGAGATCACGGCGCCGCTGCTCGGTGTCTTCTATGCCCAACCGGCGCCCGACGCGCCGCCGTTTGTCCGTGTTGGTGACCATGTCGAGGAAGGACAGGTGGTGGCGTTGATCGACGTGATGAAGACGCATCATCACGTGCGGGCGACCCATGACGGGCAGGTGGAAGCAGTCCTGGCCGAGAGTGGGACGCTGGTCGAGTACGGCCAGCCGCTGCTCGCGCTGCGGGTCGAGAAGCTGACGTTTTAGCACATCGTTGTGAAGGTCATGCCGAACGGAGGGAGGCATCTACTCTGCATGCGCTGCCAGAGGGGACCCTTCGCTGCGCTCAGGGTGACGGTCGAAGGCTCGGGGCGGAGAAGCGCTGCATCTGCTCTCAGAGCATTGGCAGAGGACGCCCCTTACTCCATTGGTGGTAACAGTGTAGCGCCGACTTGAGTCGGCCTGACCATCGAAAGCTGGGCGTGTGTTTAAACACCTGCTCATTGCCAACCGAGGGGAGGCGGCGCTGCGCGTGCTGCGGTCGGCCCGCGAGCTAGGCATGACCGTCACAGTGGCCGTCTCCGAGGCCGACCGCAACAGCGTGCCGGCGCGGCTGGCCGACCGCGTCGTGTGCGTCGGGCCACCCATGCCAGCGCAGAGCTATTTGAACCAGACCGATCTGGTCCAGGCCGCGCTGGCTGTCGGCGCCGAAGCGATTCATCCGGGCTACGGCTTCCTGGCCGAGAACGCCCGCTTCGCCCGCCTGGTCGCGGACCACGGCCTGGTGTTCGTCGGACCGCCGCCGCACGCGATGGACCGGCTCGGTGACAAGGCAGCTAGCCGCATCGTGGCCGCGCAGGTGGGAGCGCCGGTCATTCCGGGCAGCGCGGCGCTGTCGGGGCTGGACGAGGCGCGGCGGGTGGCGGCCGACCTGGGCTACCCCGTGCTGGTGAAGGCGGCGGCCGGAGGGGGCGGGCGGGGCATCCGCCGCGTCGACGACGGCGCCCACCTGGCCGACCAGTTTGTGGCGGCGCAGGCCGAGGCGCAGGCGGCGTTTGGCGACCCTACGCTCTACCTGGAGAAGCTCATCTCCGGGGCCAGGCACGTCGAAGTCCAGGTCCTGGCCGACACACGAGGCCATGTGCTGACGCTGGGCGAGCGGGACTGCTCCGTCCAGCGGCGGCGGCAGAAGCTGGTCGAGGAGACACCCGCTCCCGACCTGAGCGACGCGACGCGGCAGGCGCTGGCCCACGCGGCGGCGCGGTTGGTCGAGGCGGCGGGCTATACCAACGCGGGGACGATCGAGTTCCTGGTCGACGGCTCGAGCGCGTTCTACTTTATGGAGGTCAACTGCCGTCTCCAGGTGGAGCATCCCGTCACGGAGATGGTGACCGGGTTGGACCTGGTGCGCGAGCAGTTGCGGGTGGCGGCGGGCGAGGCGGATTACGCGGGGCTGACAGCGCCACTGCGAGGGCACGCCGTCGAGTGCCGCATCAACGCCGAAGACCCCAGCCGTGACTTCGCGCCGGGCGGGGGCGTGGTCACGCGTTACCACGCGTCGGGCGGGCTGGGTGTGCGCGTCGACAGCCACGTGTACGCGGGCTACACGGTCCCGCCGTGGTACGACTCGCTCCTGGCGAAGCTCGTCGTCTGGGGGCCGGACCGCCCGACGGCGCTGGCGCGGCTGGCCCGCGCCCTCGATGAGTTCGAGCTGGACGGCGTGCCGACGACGCTGCCGCTGCTGCGCGAGATTGTCCAGGCCACGGCGTTCCGGGCGGGCGTCATCGATACAGGCTGGCTGGAACGGTTCATGACACGCCGCTAGGACCGACCAGACCCGGCAGGTTGTGGAGACCTGTCGGGTCTTTCATGAAGCGGAGCCGTACGAGAATACCCGCCTTCAGGAGGCGGGGGTAATCTCGATAAAGATGCGGTGGGCGCTGGGTGAGCGGCTGGTGATGTCGGTGTACTGCTGGCCGTACTTGGTCTGGAGCGCCTGGGCGGCGGGGCCGAACTCCTCAGGCGGCAGGACGCGGGCTGCGCCCAACGCGGCGGGGCCAAGCACCTCACCGCTGACGGTGCAGGGGGCGACGGTGACGCTCGGTGTGTGGCGGATGCGCTTGGCCTTGCCCGCCTGGGTCTGGGTGGTGACGTACAGCTTGCCGTCGCTCTCGGCGAACCACACAGGGGTGGGGACGGCGTCGCCGCTCTTGCGGTACGTCGTCAGGCTCATGAACTGGTGGCCGCTCAGGTTGGGGAACGCGGCAAGTGTCACAGTAGTTGTCATGAAGGTCTCCTCGTTTGCGTCTCCTCTCTTGAGTCCCGACCAGGGCAAGCCTTACCCTTGATAAAAATATGAAGTCTTGGATGACTCATGGTCGCTTGCGCCTGTGACGGCTACGGCGTGCCCTCGATCATGACGTTGTCGACACCGCACTCGACGAGACTCGTGCCCGCGTTGTCGGCGCACTCGATCTGTAGGCGAATCGTCTGACCGCGCAAGAAGCTCAGGTCGGCGGTGTGACGCGTCCAGACGCCGTCCTGGTTGGTGGCCGCCCCCAGTTCCTCGTACAACAGCGCCATGCCGTCCCCGACGGCCTTGACGCGGAGGTAGTCGTCGGCGGACGAGTTGCCGCCGTGGGCGAAATAGGCGGAGAACGACAGCGTGAGGGTGGTGAAGTCGGCGGGCAGGACAATCTCCGGCGAGCGGACGAGCGTCACGCCGCCGTCGACGTCGTTGCTGCCTGCGTCCGTGCCCGCCGTGCGGCCTGTCACCAGGTCTTGCGTCCTGGAGAGGGCGGCGAGTTGCTTAGGGCCATTCGAGTTCGTCGGCTCAGGGACGCCGACCTCCCACTGCCCCGTCGTGGCCGTATCTGTTCCATCGGGATTGGTCGTCCAGCCGGTGGGCGCGCCGTCGAAGTCGTCGTACCACAGCAGGGCAAGGGGCGGCGGGAAGAACGGCGGCGGCGAGGGCGTCGCCGTCGGTTGGTCCGGCCCGCCGGTCGCCGTCGGTGTCGGTGTCGGCGACTCAGGTGGCGGCGGGAAGAAGGGTGTCGCAGTGCGTGTCGGGGTGGCGCTGGCGGGCGAGGTCGCCGTCGCGGTCGGCGTCGGACCGACCGGGGTGGCCGTGGGCGGCGCGGGCGGCGGGGGGAAGTACGGGGTCGCCGTCGGCGTCGGCGGCACGAGCGGCAGAGTCGCCGTCGGTGTCGGTGCGGTGGCGCAGTACTGGGCGGCCTCACCAATGACGGCGTAGGGACAGTCGGCCTTCTCGATGAGGTAGAGGATCGCCTCGCGGTTGCGCGCCGTCTCGCGCGGGATGATGCTGCCCGGCGGGTAGAAGCCCCCGCTGGCCGTCGACGTCGGGTACATTTCGAAGGTGTAGTTGATAATCTTGTGGACGCCGTACAGCCAGTCGTTGATGCTGCCGTCGGTGATGTACAAGTCGCTGGCTTGCTCGGGCGTGTAGCCGTTGGTCTGGGCCATGGCGCGGCCCATGACGACGTGGACGTCGTGGTCGTCCTGCGTCATGTCCGAGGGCACGTCGGCGTAGGTGTAGCCGTAGGGCCACAGGACGAGCTCGCTGTAGGTGTGGAAGTCGATGGCGGTGCGGATCCGCTGCTTGCCATCGACAACGCGGCTGTTAACGAAGTCGCGCACCAACTGGATCTCGGGCGCGGAGAAGGCGGCCGGGCCGTGGTACGTCTCGCTGCTGGGTGAGCCGCTGCTGCCGCCACAGCAGGCGAACTGGTAGCCCCAGTTGCGGTTGAGGTCGGTCCCCACGTACGGCGAGCCTGCGTTGGGCTGGCGGTTCTTGCGCCACGAGCGATATGTCCCCGACGCGATGTCGTACTCGCCGCCGTCGGGGTTCATGTCGAAGACGATCCACACCACGCGGCTGTCGACGAGGCTCTTGATGCGCGCGTTCGACGCGTACTCGTCGACGAGCATGTGCATGGTGTACAGCGCCTGCTCGACGGTCAGGTGTTCGCGGGCGTGCTGGTGGTGGGTGAGGAGGACTTCAGGCTTGCCCGTGTCGACGTCGACGTTCTGGCCCACCTTGCCGACCCAGATGGCGCGGCCCTCGAAGCTGTTCCCCAGGGAGAACACCTTGAGGAGGTCGGGATGGACCGCCGCCGTCTGCTGAATCTCGACCACCATCTCGCCATAGTCGTGGTAGGCCGCATCGGACGGCGGGAAGGCGAACTGGCGGGCGGTCTCGTCGGTCACTTTCTCGACGGCAAAGCCCTGCTGCTGGAGCGCGTTGGCCTCGGCAGGCGTGGCGTCGACCAGGACGTAGTCGTGGCCGACTTCGAAGATATACGCGCCCGTGGCGGCGATAGCCGAGCGCGACCGCACATCGAAGATGTGCTTGACTTGATAGACGCCGCTGTCCGAGGGGTCCAACCCGGTCGCGGCGGGCGCAGCGGACACCAGGACGACGGCCAGGAACAACACCAAAACCGGCAGCCCCAGCCGGAGCCACCCGCGCTTTCGGCGAGACATGCGTGTCTCCTTCCGCAAATACGGCCCCGCAGGGCCATCCGCCCCCCTCTGCGGTCAATCCAACGCTGTGTCTCGATTCGTCGACTCGCGTCTTATCTGCCAGTATACGGCTGGCCTATTTCGTCCCAAATTACGTCATCAACCTCCCGTAGGGTGTCGCGCGCCCCAACTGGTCGAAGTGGCGGTAGGCGGCCAGGGCGATGTCGGCGATGACCGCCTCGGCGTGGAGTTCGTCCAGGGCGTACGCTGTGAAGACGCTCAGGACAAAGGGCCGCCGCCCGTAGACGATGCCCGCGTCGTTGCGGACGCCCTCCAGGACGCCTGGCTTGTTGGCGACGACGGTCTCGGCGGGCAGGCGGCGCGGGATGAAGCTGTCCTTGCGCGTGGCGAGTACGCCCAGCCGGTCGTCGCGCAGGTCGCCCTGGACGACCCCGCCCCGGTACAGGCCGTCGAGAAGCTGGGCCATCTCGCGCGGGGTGGACGTGTTCTCGCGTCCCTCGCGCGCCGCCGTCACGCCCATCATCTTGCGGCGCAGACGGGTGTTGGGCAGGCTCAGACTGTCCAGCAGGCGGTTGACGTTGTCCAGGCCGACGCGGTCGATGAGGACGTTGGTGGCGGCGTTGTCGCTGACGGCGATCATGCACGTCGCCAGGTCGCGGAGGGTCAGGCGAGTCACGCCCGCCGTCAACCCGCCGAGAATGTAGCTGTCCTCGACGAGGTCCGCCGCGTCCATCGTGTAGAGGTCACTCAGTCTGGCCGCGCCTGGTTCGCTTGCGGCCCCGCCGCTCTGACGGTACAACTCGGTCAGGATGGGAATCTTGATGACGCTGGCGGTGGGGAAGACGAAGTCGGCGTGGTAGAGGAGGCTGCGCCCGTCGCTGAGGTCGAGGACGGCGACGCCGAGCACGGCGTCGAGGGCAGCGGCGGCGGTGGTGATCTGGGTCTCCAGCTTGCGCCAGAGGACGTCTTGCATGGTGGTCATGAGAGTGCTAGCCTGGTTGGTTCCTGTCCAGCATGAAGTCTTCTGAGAAGTGGTTGACGCTATCAATCAGGGACTCCCACGGCGTGTCATAGGGCAGAAGCACGACAGCCCGCCCAACCCGCTTGATATAGACCTTGTCACCATGGAAGCGGAACTCCTCGGGCAAGCGGACGGCCTGGCTTTTGCCGTGTTGGAAGAGGCGTGCTGTCTCCATAGGCTCTCCGTGCGACTTGAGACCACGTGCCTGGGCGTATCAACCTTGCGTCGTATCCCCGTCGACCAAGCCCGGCTGCTAGTAGGGC
>CAZLBQ010000265.1:0-8683 GCA_964557745.1 uncultured Anaerolineales bacterium | reverse complement strand
TATAATTGAGCATTCTGCTGGAGTGTCCTGGGAGGCCTGTTTGAAGCGCGCCCGGTTCTGGATCGGTATCCTCATCAGCGCCGTCTTCCTCTATATCGCCTTTCGCGGCCAGCACCTCGACCAGGTCGTCGAGGCGCTGCGCTATGGCAACTACTGGTGGCTCGTCCCCAGCGTCGCCGTCTACTTCCTGGGCGTGGGAGCCAGGACGTGGCGCTGGCACTACATGCTGCGCCCCATGAAGCCCATCCCCATCCGCCGCCTATTCCCCATGGTCGTCATCGGCTACATGGGCAACAACATCTACCCCGCCCGCGCTGGCGAAGTCCTGCGCTCCTACGTCCTGCGCCGCAGCACCGGCATCCCCATCAGTTCCAGCCTGGCGACCGTCCTCATCGAGCGCCTCTTCGACGGCCTGACGATGCTGCTGTTCGTCTTTCTCGCCCTGCCGTTCTTCCCGCTGAATGAATCGCTGCGTCGCTTCGTTATAGGATTCACCATCTTGTTTCTCGGCGCCCTCGTCGCCTTCCTGCTGCTGGCGGCGCGGCCCGAGCAGGCCGAGCGGCTCTACGGCTGGGCCATCGACCGCTTCGTCCCGACGCGCTGGCGCGTCCCGGTGCGCGACATCCTCAACCGCTTCGTCGGCGGGCTGCACTCGCTGCGCAGCGGCCGCGACGTCGCCACCATCTTCGGCACGTCCGTCGTCATCTGGCTCCTGGAGACGGGGAAGTACTGGTTCGTCATGCACGCCTTCCCGTTCACCGTCAGCTTCTTTACCCTGATGCTGATGAACGGCGTCGTCAACCTGTTCACCACCATCCCCGCCGCCCCCGGCTACGTCGGCACCTTCGACGCGCCCGGCATCGAGATTCTCAAGAACGCGGGGGTAGACGCCGAGATCGCCTCGGCCTACACCCTGGTCCTGCACGCCGCGCTCTGGCTGCCCATCACCCTGCTGGGCGTGTGGTACATGTGGCGCACCCACCTGTCGTGGCAGGCCGTCCAGGAGGAGCTACAGGAAGAGGGCGACCTCCCCGCGCCTGCCGGGGGCGCACCACCCGTAGCGCCACCTGTAGCGCCGACTTCAGTCGGCAAGACGGCGGACTAAAGTCCGCGCTACATGGATGTCCATCGTCATTCGTCATTCGTCCATCGTCATTCATCAAAGGACTTCACGGTGAGAGTAGGGATTGTCGGCGCGGGGGTGGCGGGGCTGACCGCCGCCCATGACCTGGCCCAGGCGGGCCACCAGGTGACCGTCTACGAGGCGGCGGCGCAGGCCGGCGGCCTCGCCTCCGGCTTCAAGGACCCGTCCTGGGACTGGCCCCTGGAACGCTTCTACCACCACATCTTCCAGACCGACCAGGCCATCATCGACCTGGCCCGCGCCATCGGCTACGGCGACAAGACCTTCTTTCGCGGCCAGGTCACAGCCCAGTGGTGGCAGGGACGCGGCTACGACCTCAACGGCCCGCTCCAGGTGCTGCGCTTCCCCGCCCTCCCCCTGCCCGACCGCGTCCGGCTGGGGGCCGTCGTCGCCTACCTCAAGTACGGCCTGCGCGACTGGCGGCCGCTCGAGCGCGACACCGCCGCCGCCTGGACGCGGCGCTGGATGGGCGAGCGCGTCTACCGTGTCTTTGTCGAACCGCTCCTCGAAGGCAAGTTCGGCCCCTACGCCGACGAGGTCAACATGGCCTGGCTGTGGGCGCGCTTCAAGGCCCGCACCTTCAAGCTCGGCTACTTCGTCGGCGGCTTCCAGGGCTTCAGCGACGCCCTGCTGGCCCACGTCCGCCGCCAGGGCGTGACGGTCCACCTGGGCACACCCATCGAGGCCCTGACGCGCCAGCCCGACGGCGGCTGGCTCATCAGCGCCCCCGTGTCCGGTGTGACCGAGACCCACGCCCACGACGTCGTCATCATCACCGGCTCGCCCGCCCTGCTCAGCAAGCTCGCCCCCGACCTGCCAGGGTCGTACCTCGGCCAACTGCGCTACCTGCGCTCCATGGGCGCGGTCGTCATGACCATCGCGCTCCGTCAGCCCTTGACAGGTGGGCTGTATTGGGTTAACATGCCCAAGGACCAGTTCCCCTTCCTGGCGCTGGTCGAGCACACCAACTTCATCGAGCGCGAGCGCTACGGCGGCGACCACCTCGTCTACTGCGGCGACTACCTCGACCCCGGCCACGAGTACTTCCGCCTGAGCCAGGACGAGCTGCTGGCGCGCTTCCTACCCGCGCTCAAGAAGGTCAACCCGCGCTTCGAGCCGTCGTGGGTGCGGGCGTCGTGGCTGCACCGCGAGCCATACGCCCAGCCCATCGTCACCCTCAACCACTCGCAGCACATCCCGCCCCTGGCGACGCCGCTGCCCGGCCTGTTCTGGGCCAGCATGAGCCAGGTCTACCCGTGGGACCGGGGGACGAACTTCGCCGTCGAGATTGGTCAGCGCGTGGCGCGGGAGGTCCTGGCCCAGCCGCGTGTACTTATTCAACAACCAGTTGGCTCATTATAACAAGCACACATCATGGCGCTATTTACGGGAGGGATGATGAAAAACGTCTGTGTCATCGGGACGGGCTACGTCGGCCTCGTCACGGGCACCTGCTTCGCCGACATGGGGAACGCGGTCACGTGCGTCGACATCGACGAGCGCAAAGTCGAGATGCTCCGCGAGGGCGTCATGCCCATCTACGAGCCGGGCGTCGAGGAGCTGGTGCGCCGCAACGTCGCCGCCGGCCGCCTGCGCTTCACCACATCCTACGAGGAGGGTCTGCCCGACGCCGACTTCGTCTTTATCTGCGTCGACACCCCGTCCGGGGCGGGCGGCGAGGCCGACCTCAAGTACATCCGCAGCGCGGCCCAGGGCATCGCCGACGTCATGGTCAAGCCGCTGATTATTGTCAACCGCAGCACCGTCCCCATCGGCACCGGCGACTTCGTCACCGACGTCGTGAAGCGCCGCCTCAAGCGCGACATCGCCTTCGCCGTCGTCTCCAACCCGGAGTTCACCGCCGAAGGCACCGCCGTCTGGGACTTCATGCACCCCGACCGCGTCGTCCTCGGCTCCGAGAGCCGCGACGCCGCCGAGGCCGTCGCCCAACTCTATCTCCCGCTACGCGCGCCCATCATGATTACCGACCAGCGCACCTCCGAGATGATCAAGTACGCCTCCAACGCCTACCTGGCGTCGCGCATCTCGTTCATCAACCAGATCGCCACCATCTGCGAGCAGCTCGGCGCGGACGTGCGCGAGGTGGCGACCGGCATGGGCTACGACAAGCGCATCGGCCCCCACTTCCTCAACGCCGGCCTGGGCTGGGGCGGCAGCTGCTTCCCCAAGGACGTCAAGGCCCTGGAGTTCATGGCCTCCGTCCACGGCGCGCACCCGCAACTCCTGCGCGACGTCATCGAGATCAACCGCGACATGCGCCGCCGCGTCGTCCAGCGCGTCCGCCAGCTCGTCGGCAAGCTCAACGGCGCCACCATTGGCGTCCTGGGCCTGGCCTTCAAGCCCAACACCGACGACATGCGCGAGGCGCCCGCCGTCGAGATTATCCGCCTGCTCCAGAACGAGGGCGCTAACATCCGCGCCTACGACCCGGTCGCCATGAAGAACGCCGAGCGGCTGCTGCGCGACGTGACGCTCTGCCAGGACGCCTACGAAGTCGCCGACGGCTGCGACGCCCTGGTCGTCGTCACCGAGTGGAACGAGTTCAAGCAGCTCGACCTCCAACGCATCAAGGCCGCGCTGCGCCTGCCCATCATCGTCGACGGCCGCAACCTCTACGACCCGGACAAGATGGCCGACCTGGGCTTTGTCTATCGCGGCGTCGGGCGCGGCTACAGCGGCGACGAAGCGCCCCTGCCGTCGCGCCCCCTCGCCCAGCCCGTCCACGCGTGACCCCTCTCTAAGACCTGACAGGTTTTCAAAATCTGTCAGGTCTCTCGTGCGCCAGGAGACGTTGGTTGACCGACCCCCTGTACACCCACCTCGACAACGGGTTGACCGTCATCCTCCAGCGCGCCACCCACGCGCCGGTCGCCTCGTTCTGGGTCACGTACAGGGTCGGCAGCCGCAACGAGCGCAGCGGCGAGACCGGTATCTCCCACTTTGTCGAGCACCTGCTGTTCAAGGGCACGCCCCAGTTCTCGGCGCGCGCCCTCAAGCGCGCCATCGAGCGCGAGGGCGGGACGTGGAACGGCATGACGGGCATGGACGCGACGAAGTACTACGCGACGCTGCCCGCCGAGCGGCTGGACCTGGCGCTGCGCATCGAGAGCGACCGCATGGTCAACGCCCGCTTCGACGCGGCCGACGTCCAGTCCGAGCGGACGGTCATCATCGCCGAGCGCGAGGGCCACGAGAACTCCCCCGGCTGGCGGCTGGGCGAGGAGATGCGGGCGCTGGCCTTCCGCGTCCACCCCTACCACCACGCCATCATCGGCGACAAGGCCGACCTCCAGACCCTCAGCCGCGACCAGCTCTACCAGCACTACCGCACCTACTACGTCCCCAACAACGCCATCGTCACCGCCGCCGGGGCCTTCGACCCCCAGGCGCTGCTGGCCCGTATCGAGGACCTGTTCGGCTCGCTGCCTGGCGGCCCGCCGCCCCCGCCCGTCACCCGCCAGGAGCCGCCGCAGCAGGGCGAGCGGCGCGTTCACCTCGTCGGCCCGGACCCGACGGCGTACGTCCATCTCGCCTACCACACGCCCGCCGTCCACCACCCCGACTACCTGCCCCTGGTCATGCTCGACGTCATCCTCGACGGCGCGGCCCCCCAGCGCCGCTCGTCACGCCTCTATCGCGCCCTCGTCGAGACCGAGTTGGCGACCCACGTCTCCAGCACGTACGGCGCCAGCCTCGACCCCTACCTGTTCCAGTTCTTCGCCACCGTCCGCGAGGGCCGGTCCCCCGCCGACGTCGAGGCGGCCCTGCGTGACGTGGTCGCAGCGGTGGCGGCCCAGCCCGTGACCGAGGCCGAGCTGGCGAAGGCGGTCAAGCAGATGCGCGCCCACATGACCTACAGCGTCGAGACGGCGGCCGGGCGGGCCGCCCGGCTGGGCAGCGGCGAGAGCCTGGGCGACTACCGCTTTTTCGACACCCTGGCGGGCCGCCTGGAGACAGTGACCGCCGAAGCCGTCCAACGCGTCGCCCAGACGTACCTGACGCCCACCACCAGCGTGGTGGGCTGGTACACACCGGAGCGGGGTTAGCCATGCCCGACGCCACGCAGCCCGCCCCCCTGCCCGGCCCGGACGACGTGACCCGCCACGTCCTCGCCAACGGGCTGACGCTCCTCGTGCGCGAGAACTGGGCCAGCCCGACGGTCGTCGCGCGGGGCGTGTTGCGCGTGGGCAGCGCCGACGAAGCGCCCGAGCAGGGCGGCCTGGCCCAGTTCACGGCGGCGCTCCTGCCACGCGGCACGGCGGCCCACTCCTTCCAGGCCATCGCCGAGACGACCGAGGCCGTCGGGGCGACGCTGAGCGTCGGCAGCGGCATGTACCTGACCCACTGGGGCGCCAAGGCGCTGGCCGAGGACTTCCCCACCATCTTCGACCTGCTGGCCGAGGTCCTCCAGACGCCCGTCTTCCCCGCCGAGCACGTCGAGCGGGTGCGCGGCCAGCTGCTCAACACGATCCGCCAGCGCGACACGAACACCCGCGCCGTCGCCTACTCCACCTTCTGCCGCCTGCTCTACCCGCCGCCCCACCCCCTGTCGCGCTACGTTGGCGGGACGCAGGAGACGGTGCGCGGCCTGAGCCGCGAGGACATGCAGCGCTTCTACGCGACGCACTACGGCCCGCGCGGCGGCATCCTGGTCATCGTCGGCGCCATCCCCACCGCCGACGCCGTCGCGCTAGTCGAGCGGACGCTGGGCGGCTGGCCGGGCGCACCGGGCCACAGCGGGACGGGGCATGACTTTAGCGCGCTGGTCACGCCGCCCACCGAGCCGCGCCGCGCGACGGTGGCCCTGGCGGGCAAGACCCAGAGCGACCTGGCGCTGGGCGTGCCCGGCCTGACCAGCGGCCACCCCGACTTCATCCCCATGCTGCTCCTCAACGGCATCCTGGGCCAGTTTGGCATGGGCGGGCGGCTGGGGGCGCGCGTGCGCGAGGAGAACGGGCTGGCCTACTACGCCCGCTCGACGTTCGAGGCCGGCCTGAACGCCGGCCCGTGGTACGCCTACGCCGGCGTCAACCCGGCCAACCTCCAGCGCGCCGTCGATCTCATCCTCGGTGAGATGACGCGCATCCGCGAGACGCCCGTCAGCGCCGAGGAGTTGGCCGATGTCCAGGCGCACTGGACGGGGGCGCTGCCGCTGGACGTCGAGACGGCCGAGGGCGTGGCGGGCGAGCTGCTGGACATGGAGCTGCACAGCCTGGGCCTGGACTACCTCTACCGCCGCCCGGCGCTCATCCAGGCCGTGACGGTGGACGACATCCAGGCCGTGGCGCGGCGCTGGCTCGACACCGAGCGCTACGCCCTGGCCGTCGCCGGCCCGCCGTAAGGCCGCCGCGCCTCTTGTAGCGCCAACTTCACAGTCGGCCGCCGTCAGCCGGCTTACCCACCGCAGAGGAAACAGAGGGCGCAGAGATTTATGAATTATCCTCCGCGTCCTCCGCGGTGAATGAATCCGAACAGTTTCGACAGGCTTTACGAAGTGGGGAACAGGGAGAGAGGGCGGAGGATGCTCGGTCAATCGTCCATCGTCAATCGTCCATCGTCCCTTGGGCTGGTCACGGGCGTGGACCTCATTGAGGTCGAGCGGTTCGCGGACACGGTCGCCCGCTATGGGACGCGCTTCCTCGACCGCGTCTTCACAGCGCAGGAGCAGGCGGCCTTCGGCAGCGCGCCGGAGCGGCTGGCGGCCCGCTTCGCCGCCAAAGAAGCCATCGCCAAGGCCCTGGGCACGGGCATCGGCGACATCCGCTGGCGCGACATCGAGATTGGGCGCGACGA
The DNA here is from genome assembly GCA_964557745.1 of uncultured Anaerolineales bacterium. Lineage (GTDB taxonomy): Bacteria > Chloroflexota > Anaerolineae > Epilineales > JAHCIE01 > JAHCIE01. The sequence goes on along the minus strand of CAZLBQ010000265.1, from coordinate 1,725 downwards.
GCGCGGCGGGCCGACCGTGACGCTGCACGGCCTCGCTCAGGCCCGGGCCGACGAGCTAGGCATCCGCCACTTCGCCCTCAGCCTGTCCCACACCCACCAGCACGCCATCGCCTTCGTCGTCGGGACGGCCTAGTACTTGATGACGGAGAAGACGTCGTAGCCCTGGAGGGCCTCGCGCCCGTTGAGGAACGTCAGCTCAATCAGGAACCCGCAGCCCATGACCCGGCCGCCCAGCTTCTCGACGAGGTCAACCGTCGCCCGCGCCGAGCCACCCGTGGCGATGAGGTCGTCAATCACGAGAACGCGCTGGCCGGGCCGAATCGCGTCGGTGTGCATCTCCAGCGTCTCCGTACCGTACTCCAACTGGTAGGAGACGCTGAGCTTGTCCGACGGCAGCTTGCCCGGCTTGCGCACCGGGACCAGCCCCGCCCCTAGCTCGTAGGCCAGCGGCGCGGCGAAGATGTGGCCGCGCGACTCGATACTGGCGATGAGGTCGATGCGCGTGTTCTGGTAGCGGGTGATAAACTGCTCGATGGCGGCGCGGTAGGCGGCCGCATCGCGCAGTAGTGTCGTAATGTCACGGAACAGGACCCCCTGGATGGGAAAGTCGGGGATGTCACGGATGCTGCGCTTGAGGTCCATCGACGTCTCCTGAACACGCCTAACCCAACGTCCGGTAGCGGCAGACCTGCCTGTCTGCCCTGGGCGGACACCCAGGTCCGCCCCTACCGCTGTCACATGGCGGGGACGGGGCAATTGTAGCGGAATTGCCGCGCTGCGCCAAACTGCCCCCTGCTGGCTATTCAAACTGCCCCGGGTTTCGTGTATAATCTTTGTATTACGGTTTGGAGGAGAAAGACGGGTGATTTACGTGGACAGCGCCTTGCGGCCGGATGCGCAGAAACGGGTACGAGCTCTCGGCCACGCCGACATCGTCATCGGCATCCCCACCTACAAAAACGCGAAAACCATCGCCAACGTCATGTCCATCGCGGGGGAGGGCGCCAGTCTGCACTTCCCGGAGGCTAAGGCGCTCGTCGTCGTCGCCGACGGCATGTCGACAGACGAGACGGTCCAGGTCGCATCCCACGCCCGCCTGCCGCGCAACGTCCAGAAGCTCGTCATGACGTACCAGGGGATCATGGGCAAGGGCAGCGCCATGCGCGCCATCTTCGAGGTCGCCCACCAGTTGAAAGCGGCGGCCTGCCTCGTTGTGGACGCCGACCTGCGCAGCATCACTCCTGACTGGGTGCCGCGCCTGGCAAAGCCCATCATCGACGGCCAGGCCGACTACCTCACGCCCTACTACAGCCGCCACAGCCACGAAGTCACCATCAACGATAACCTGGCCTACCCCCTGACGCGGGCGCTCTACGGCTTCGACGTCCGCCAGCCCCTGGGCGGCGAGGTGGCGCTGTCTGGCGCCCTCATCGACAGCTTCCTCCACCACGACGTCTGGGAGACCGACGTCGCCCGCTTTGGCATCCACATCTGGATGACCACGCTGGCGATCAACGAGGGTTGGAAGCTGGGGCAGGCGCCGCTGGGCACCAAGACCCACGACTTCCGCGACCCGACCGTCGGCTTCGAGCCGAAGTTCTTGCAGGTCGTCAGCACGCTGTTCCGCCTCATCTCCATCTATCGCCGCAAGTGGCCGCAGACCGGCGTGGCCCTGCCGGTTCCGGTCTACGGGGACTTCGTGCGCATGGAGCCGGAGCCGGTGCC
>CAZLBQ010000264.1:0-8717 GCA_964557745.1 uncultured Anaerolineales bacterium | reverse complement strand
GGCGCCCTGCGCGGCGGGCCAGAAGGCCGGCAGTTCGCGCCCGTTGTCGCGCAGACGGAGGTGGACCTGCTCGTGACCTTCGTAGTCCTCGGCGCGCACGCCGACGGCGTAGCCCGTCGTCTCGATACACGTGTACGTCGCCCAGGCCTGGCTTGTGATCTGCGCCAGCGAGTACGGATAACAAGGCATGGCGGGTTGCGGCGCGCCCGGCGGTGCGGTGTCAGTGACGGGCCGCTGCCCCGGTAGGGGCAGGAGGGAGAGCGCGAGCGACCAGACCAGGAACAGCGTCCAGACCATGACGACTCCTTACGCGCGCCGGATGGGAAGCCCTTGCCTTGTCCTACGCGTGGCGGCAGGCCAAGGATTTCGCCTCCCTCGAACTGTAGTGTCTTGAGCGGGAACAAGCGCCCTGTCTTTCCCCTGGCACAGGGGAGCGAGCGCTATTCCTACGGCATTTTGTGTGCCAGCGGTCAGACCCGCCGGGCATGTGGAGCTAGACTGGAGCTGTGCGGGGGCGGTACTGATGGTAGAGGCGGGCCGCTTCGGTGCGATTGGCGACCCCCAGCTTCTGGAAGATGTTCTGGAGGTGGAACTTGACGGTGTGATCCGTCACCGATAGGCGCTCGGCGATCTGTGCGTTGGTCAGGCCCTCGGCCACGAGCGCCAGGAACTCGCTCTCCCGCTCCGACAGGCTGGCCAGGGGGCTGGCCTGGACCTGGGTGGCGCCGCCGCGCAGCGCACCGCGCGGGAAGACGACGTGGCCGTGGGCGACGTTGCGGATCGCCGCCACCGTCTGGCGCGGGGGGTCGGTCTTCAGGGCGAAGCCGTCGGCCTCAAGCTCCCAGGCGAGTTGCAGGGCTTCGCCGTCGCCGAACGCGGTCAACAGCAGCACCTTGACGGGCAACTGCTCGCGGCGAATCTGCTCCAGGCACGCCAGCCCACCCATGTTCGGCATCTGGAGGTCCATAACCACCAGGTCGGGCTGAGTGCGGCGCACGGCCTCCATGAGGCGCTCGCCGTTGGTGGCTGTAGCGACCACGTCCATGTCCGGCTCGCTCTGCAGCAACCCGCGCAGCCCTTCCAGGACCAACTCGTGATCGTCGGCCAGCACGATGCGAATGGGATGCTCGTGGTTCGGGTTAGACATCGCCGGGAACCCTCACTTGAATACGGGTGCCCAAGCCGCGCTGGCTAGTCAGGCGGAATTGCCCGCCCACCAGTTCGGCGCGGTCGCGCATGCCCCGCAAGCCGATGTGCTCCTCGCGCTCGGTTCCCGTCGGCCCTTCCAGGGGTGGTGGGTCGAAGCCGGGGCCGTGGTCGAGGATGTCCAGCGTCACCCACCCGTCCTCGCCCGTCAGGTGCACCACCATATTCTCGACCTTGGCGTGGCGGTAGGCGTTCGACAGCGCCTCCTGGAGGATGCGGTAGACGGCGATCTTGACGGGCAGGCTGACCGGAGGCGGATGGCCGGAAACACTCATCTCGACCTGCATCCCTGTCAGCGACTGGTGCTGCATGACGAGGCCTTGCAGGACGGACACCAGCGAGCGGCGGCGAAACTCAGGCGGGCGAAAGACGCCCAACGTCGTCTTGATCTCATCGAGCGAGACTTGCAGCAGGCTTGCCACGCGCACGAGTTGGGCCTCGAAGGGAGCGCGCACCTCTTCCGGCAGCCGCTCGAGCATCCCCTCCATCATCTCCAATTGAAACGACGCGGCGAACAGCTTCTGGACCGGCCCGTCGTGGATGTCCAGGATGATGCGCTGCAATTCCTCTTCAGTCACGGCCAGGATGCGGCGGCTGGCCTGCGAGGCCGAGGACTGCTGCGAGCGGGTGCGGTTGAGCAGGACGGCCAGTTCGACCAGCGCCTGGGCGAGTCGTTGCTCCTCGTCGTCGGGCAGGCCTACGTCCGGCGCGAAACCCAGCCGCAACTCGGCGATGGTTGTCCCGTTCTCCGCGACCGGTAACTCCAGCCACCTGAGATCGGGCGCCGGCGGCGTGTCCTGGTCGTGAGTCCGAATGACGGCGATGGAGGCGCCACTCTCCGGCGCGAACACGAGTGCGCCGCACGTAGCGTGCATGTCCTGGGCTACTTCGGCTAGCAACCGCTGGTAGGCGGAGATGAGCGTTTCCATGCTGCCCAGTATACTCCCATTGGCGCCCGACGTGCAAGTCTTTGTGACGCAGTGCGCCATCAGCGGCGCTGGATGCGGAACGTTACCGTGTTGCTATCTTGCGAGTTGTTGGCGGCATCGAAGACGGTGGCTTTGACGGTGTACTCACCGTTCTGGATGGGGAGGCCCGTGCTGGGCCAGCGGGCGTTGGTGGCGGGAATGGGCCAGAAGCAGTTGTCATCGCCGCCGAAGGCGCAGAAGCGAGGATTGGTCTCGGTTTGGGTATGGACGCGCTGGCCCGCCTGGTTGCGAATCTCGAATACCACCTTCGCCACGCCCTGGCCGTTGCGCGCGTTAGGTTTCTGCTCGCGGGCCTCGACTTCGATATAGATGCCGTTGGTGGCCAGCGACAGGTACAAGATACGCGCGTCGAGTTGGCCGGGGATGGGGTCGGTCGCCAGCACCAGCGGCGTGGGTGTCGGCGGGCGCGGGGCCTGGGTCGGGCGCAGGGTCGGGCGCGCCGTGGGCGGGATGGCGGTAGAAGTAGCGGTGGGCGGCGCCGTGGTGGCCGTCGTGGTGGGCGGCGCAGCCGTCGTGGGGGCAGCGGTCGGTGGCGCAGTGGGTGAGGACGGCTGAGTGGGGGCGGCGGTTGGCGGGACCGGGGTGAAGGTTGTCGTGACCGGCGGTTGGGCGGCGCTGACCGTCAGCCTCGCCAGAGCGACGGCCGTGGCAGAGTTGACTGTTGGCGCCGGGGGGGGCGGGTTCGAGGCCGGGCTGCACGCGGCCAGGAGGACCAGGCTCAACAACCCTGCGAGGCGTACCGTCCAGGCGCAAACGTCATGACCCATGAACCTCTCCCTCACGGTAAGCCCTTGATGGCGTCCCGAACGACTTGTTGATATGGCGCACACCGCTCGTCGCGCAACTGGCGCACGTAGTTGTCAAAGAAAGCATCCGCGACGGACGCCTGCTGGATACACTGACCGTAGGCGGCGTCAGCTTGCTGGAACAGGGCCTTCGCCTGAGCGGGCTGGTCCTGGGCCAGCGCCGCGTGTCCCTGCTCGTGGTAGGCCACGCCCAATTCTAACTGTCCCTGGGCCAGCAGCCGGTGCTGGCCAGGGTCGAGGCCCTGCAAGGCGCTCGCCAGGATGGCCGCCGCCTGGGCCAGCGCCTGCTGCGCCTCGGCGTGCGCACCCAGGTTGTCGAGCGTCTCCCCCCGCAGCCGATAGACCTGCGCCTGGCCCAGTTGCGCGACGAGGTCCACCTGCGAGCCGGTCAGCGCCGCCGCGTTCTTCTCCGCCTCGGTGTAGGCCGCCAGGGCGCAATCCAGCGCGGTCGCAGTCGCGCGGTTGGCGGCGGGCAGGCTGGCCGCGACGAGGCAGTCGCTCACTGGCGTCTGCAGGCGGGTCTCGGCGGGCAGCAGGCCGGCCTGGGCACGGTAGGCGCCGCCCGCGCCGATGAGGGCGCGCGCGTAGCCCCGGTTGCGGTCCAGCGCCAGCTTGAATTGCCCTAGCGCTGCGTCGTACTGCTTGAGGGCCAGCATCTCCCGTCCGATAAAGTAGTAGAGAATCTCGCGCCCCTCGTTGTCGCGCCAGGGTTCGACCTGGTCGAGTGTCTGGACGCGCTGGAAGACCTTGAGCGCCTCATTCCACTGCCCGTTCAGGTCATACAGGATGCCGATGGTGAACAGGGCCAGGGCGATGGAGCGGGCATTCAACTGCTCGTTCATGAAGCGCTGGAGGTCTTTGTCGTTCAGGTCGCCGCGCGCCGGTAGGGGTATCGGCGTGCCAAGCTGGCTGCGCCCGACCAACTCGTCGGCTTCGCCCCGGATGCGGTCGACATAAAATTCGGGGATAAAGGTGGGCGGCGTGTCGGCCTCGTCGAAGTACCCGTAGACGACAACGTCGGCGTTGATGGCGCGGGCGAGCTGCGCCGCCGCCTGAGCACGGGCCTCGGGCGTCGCGCCCTCGATGCTGCCGAGCTTGACGCTCTTCTGCGTCCAGCCCAGGCTGTCGTGCCAGACGAGGGGGCTGTAGCGGATACGGTCGCGGGCGGGCAGGTCGTCCAACTCGCGCTTGACCTCGTCGTAGATGCGGCGGCTGATGACGCCGTCGCGGTCCTGGGCGCCGAACTCGGCGATGGCGACGTTGAACGTGCCGTCCATCTTGCTCGGCCCGCGCAGCCGCCACGCGACAGCCGCGCCAGCCACGATGACGACGCCCACCAGACCCAGGATGAGCCAGACCGGGATGTTCAACTGCCCGATCTGGATGATATTCTTGCCGATGGTGACGTCGCGGGCCTGCTGGCCCACGTCGCCGATGATGATGTCGCCCTGGCCCCGCCCGCGCAGCCAGCCCGGCAGGCGGCTCCGCCAGCCGCTCGGCTGGGTCGTGGGGTCGGGCGGACGCGGGGCGGCCATCGGCTAGCCGCCGAACCTGTCGCGCGCCCAGGTTGTAGCGCTGGCGCCCGCCTTGACGAGGACGCGGCCGACGGCGGGCTGGGCGAAGAGGGTCTTGAGCGGGCTGCTGAGGGGCGCGACGTTGGCTAGCAGCCAGTCGCCCACCTGGGTGATGGTGTTGGCGCTCGGCGTCTCGCCGTCCTCCGTCTTGCCCAACTCCCCACCCAGCAGTTTCAACTGGAACTCGGCCATCATCGCGGTCGGGCCGTCGAGGGCCGGGCGCGCCTGGGCCAGCGCGGCGGCGACCGCGGCCAGGCCCTGCTGGACAACCTCGTTGTCGCTGGGCGTTGGCGGACCCAGGGCGTCGCCAATCTGCTGGGTGATGCCCTTGCCGATGGCGACGCCGCGCGCCCCGGCCCCGGCGGTCCCGATGATAATGTCGCCGCCTGCGCTGAGCGGCAAGTCGGCCCACCAGGGCTTGTCGTCTGACTGGCTCATCGACGTCTCCTCCTGCCCCGTCCACAGCACGCCGTCTGGCGCGCGCATGTAGAGCACGGGTGTGCCCCACTCGTCGGTGTCGGCGGCTGCGAAGACGGCCTGGCGGGCGACGGCCAGCGCCGTGTCCACCGCCTTGCCCCGCGCTACCGAGTCGTAGAAGGCACGGGCGAGGGTAATGGCCGTCTGGTCCAGCAGCTTAAACTGCATGGCGACCACGGCGGGCAGGCCCTGTCGCGCCAGCGCCTGGGCGACGCCGGCGAAGGGATTCGCCTCGGCGCTGCGCCCACCCTCACAGGCGTTGAGCACGGCCAGCCGCAGGGTACGCTGGTCGCGCAGCAGCCGTCCCAGGCGGTCGCCGCTGACGAGCTGCGCCTGTCCCCCCTCGCCCTCCAGCGCCAGCGCCCCGCTCTGGTCCGTGGCATCGAAGCCGCCGTGCCCAATATAGTGAAGGATGTGATACTTAGCACGCTGAAGCTGCGCTTGCAGTGCAGGGAGCGTCGCGTGGTCCAGGCGGTCCACGGCGATCTGGCCGCCGGTAACCAAAGCCCCAAGAGCCTGCTCGATGTTGGCCCGCTCACGTGCCGTGTCCAGTGGGGGCAGATTGTGGGGAGCGGCCACGGCGACGAGTACCTGCAGCGGCCCAGTCGTGGCGAGGGGCGCGGCCGGGTCGGGCAGGTCGAGGTAGCGGACGATGGGTGTCTCCTCGGACAGACCCAGGAACACGTCGCGCGACCGCACGTAGAGGTACTCCCACGGCCACGTGGCGAGTTCCGGCGCGTCGGTCAGGCGGAGGCGGAGGCGCAGCCCCTTCCCCTGGCGGCGCGCCTCGTCCAGGCCGCGCAGGAGGCACACGCCGACGTCGCCGCCGAACGCCGCGTCGAACAGCCGCCCCCCGACGTCGCGCGCCGAGGCGGAGGCCGTCGTTGCGACGCGCACGAAGCCCCGCGTTGTGTCACGCGCCTGGCCGACGCCGGCCCAGAACGCGGCGAAGGGAGCGGCGTCGGGCGGGGCGAAGACCGTCACGGCCTCGCCGGCGGGTGACTGAATCACCTGGGCGCGGTAGCCATCCGGCCCGCGCGTCACGAGGAGGTCGAAGTCGAGATAGCCGTTGGGCACGCCACCCCTCTATGCCAACAGAATACACAGAATGAACAGAATGGGATGATGTTTAAATGACAATTGGTGACTACGAGGGCGGGATCAGGTAAGTATACACCTGTTTGCGATGGCTGTACAATGCCTCGGGCGAACGCGCCGAAAATCGGGAGTTGGGCTATAATCAGCCTATGAGCCAACGGCAGTTCACCTCGCTCCAACTGCGCCGCTACAGCGGCGAGGGCCGCGCGCCCGCCTATGTCGCCTATCGGGGCGTCGTGTACGACGTCAGCGGTAGCCGCCGCTGGCGCGACGGGCTGCACGAGGGTCTGCACTGGGCGGGCTTCGACCTAACCGAGTTTCTGACCGAGGCGCCCCACGGCGAGGAAGTGTTCGAGCGGTACCCTGTCGTCGGGACGCTGGTGGATGAGGCAGGGAGGTGAACGGTGTCGCCTAAACTCCGTAGACTGGTTCTCGCATGCCTGGCCGCGCTGTGTCTACTCGGGGGCTGGCGTCCCATCACCGCGCAAGGCCCCGACTATCGGCTGACCGTGCTGCACGTCAGCGAGAACCACGGCCAGTGGACGCCGGTCCAGATCGGCAATGTCTCGCTCGGCGGCGTCGCGCGACGCGCGACTCTTATCAACCAGATCAAGGCGCAAGTCCCCAACGTGCTCGTCCTCGACCCCGGCGACATCTCGCAAGGCTCGCTCTTGTTCAACAAGTTCCAGGGCCAGGAAGGGCGCGACCTGTACAACGCCCTCGGCGTGGACGCCGTCGCCCTGGGGAACCACGAGTTCGACTTCGGTCCGAAGGTTCTGCTCGACCGCTTCGTGACGGGCGCGCAGTTCGACGTTCTGTCCGCCAACGCCGACTTCAGCGTCGAGCCAGGGCTGACGGGCAAGGTCAAGCCCTACGTGGTCAAGGAAGTGGGCGGGCAGAAGGTGGGCCTCATCGGCGTCATGCACGACTACCTGGCCCAGTCGGTCTCGCCCGCCTTCAGGGTCCGTAGCACGAACCCCTACGAGGCCGTGCGCGCGGCGGTCAAAGACCTCCAGACGCAGGGCGTCAACAAGATTATCGTCCTCAGTCACATCGGCTACGACGGGCGGCGGTTTGGGCAGGCCTTTGATGACCTGGGGTTGGCGGCAGACGTCGACGGCATCGACATGATCGTCAGCGGCCACACCGAGACGCGGCTGGGCGACCCGGCCACCTTCCCCCAGGCCCTCGGCGCGCCCAGCGGGCCGTTCCCGACCGTCGTCAAAGGGCCAGGCGGTGCGCCTGTCGTTATTACCCACGCCTACAAGGGCGGGCTGCTGCTGGCGCGCCTCGACCTGGTCTTCGATGACAAGGGCGTGCTCACGTCGTGGCAGGGCGCGCCCATCCCCGTCGACGCCAGCCTCGCGGAGGACCCGAAGGTGGCGGGCGTCCTGGCGGGCCTGAACAAGGCGGTCGATGAGATCCGGGCGCAGGTGGTCGGCAAGGTGGCAAGTGACCTCCCCGGCGAGCGGCCCGACGTGCGCGGCCGCGAAGCCGCCCTGGGTAACCTAGTCGCCGACGCGGCTCTGGCGGCGACCGCGTCAGACAAGACCCAGATCGCGCTCATCAACGGCGGCGGCATTCGCACCTCGCTCAAGGCGGGCGACGTCACCTACGGCGACGCGCTGACCGTGCTGCCGTTTGGCAACAAGATTGTCGATCTCAACCTCACGGGATGGGGGCTTGTGTCGGCGCTGGAGAACGGTCTGAGCGACTACAGCCCGCCGGGCGTGTTCGGTGGCCGCTTCCCCCAGGTGGCCGGGCTGCGCTTCACCGCCGACCTGAGCCAGAAGGTCGGCCAGCGGGTACAGAGGGTCGAGATTGGCAATGCCCAGCAGGGCTACACGCCCCTCGACCCCAACGGCGTCTACCGTGTCGCCACCAACGACTTCATGGCGAGTGGTGGCGACGGCTACACCGTCCTCACCCAGGGCGGCGACGTTCACCAGACCGACATCCTCCTCGCCGATGCCCTGGCCGACTATCTCCGGGCGCGCGGGACGGTGAGTCCGAAGGTCGAGGGCCGCATCACCTTAACGAGTGGCGGGGCCGCTCCCGTTCCGGCGCAGGCGACAGGCTCACCTGTGACTCCGACGCCGCCATCGGCCACGCCCACGCTCGACCCGGTCTCGCTGACGGCGACGGCGACCGGAGCGGCGCGCGCTGCCACCGTCCTCGCCGCCACGCGGACCCCGCCGCCAACCCTCCTCGCCGCCACACGGACGCCCGCTTCAACACCCGCCCCGCTCCCCCCGACGGGTGGCAGCGGTGGCGACGGTTGGCTGCTCGGCCTACTGGGCGCGGCGCTTCTCGCGGCGGGCCTGGTTCTTGCCCTGCGGTGGAGAACACGGCCGGCCGATGGCGAATGACGGATGGCCGATGGCATAGGGCGAGTGATGAATTACTCTTATGCGTCCTGGTGACATGCCGATCACAAAAGCCGACATCACCGTCTCTCTTGTGCGCCGCCTGGTCGCCGAGCAGTTCCCTCAGTGGGCCGACCTTCCGCTGCGGCCCGTTGAATTGGATGGGTGGGACAACACGACGTTTCGTCTCGGCCAGGACAT